>JBHLRA010000194.1:0-5355 GCA_048883045.1 Candidatus Thorarchaeota archaeon
AATAAAAGAATTGTAAACACAATTATGGTTAATCCTACGAGAGAAGAGCTAGAAATCTACAATGAAATTCGTCTCTATTTAGCGAAAATTTATAATTCTTCAATAAGTAAAGAAAACATAGGGATTGGATTTGTAATTACAACTCTCCAAAAACTGTTAACTAGCTCTAAATATGCATTTTTGAAGAGTCTTGAACGGAGACTTGACCAGATTGATAGATATAAAAACATTTTTCTTGATACAAACATTATAAGAGATGAAAATCCAGAATATTATGAATCAGAATTAGAAGAACAATTTCTAGATGCAGATGAGATATTTAATAATGAAATTAAGGAAAAAAAAGAAGAAGAAATCGACCTTCTTAATCAAGAAAAAATACTGAAAGAATTTTATGACAAATTAAAAGCAATACCTTATGATTCAAAATCAGATAAGTTAATAGAATTATTAGATAATATTTACTCTCAAAATCCAACGGAAAAAATAATAATCTTTACTCAGTTTGTTGATACATTAAATCATTTAAAATCTTTAATAGAAAATCTTAGTTATCAACCTAGGGTAGAACTGTTTTTTGGTGGATTAGATAGCATTCAAAAAGATGAAGCAGTTGAGAGATTTAGAAGTAGTACGAAATTCTCTATTTTAATCTCCACAGAAATTGGCGGTGAGGGTCGGAATTTTCAATTTTGCCGCGTCCTTATCAATTATGATCTTCCATGGAATCCTATGAAACTTGAGCAGCGAATCGGGAGATTAGATAGAATTGGACAAGAATCTCAAGAAATATATATCTATAATATCTTTTTGGAAGGAACTGTTGAGACAGATGTGATTCATGCTTTATTAAAAAGAATAAATCTGTTTGAAGAATCTATTGGAATTTTAGAGCCAATTATCGGAAGAATTGAAAAGGATTTTAAAAGTGTAATTTTTGCCGAAGAAGATGGGAAAAAAAGGAAGAGATTAAATGAATTTTATCGAACTCTTGATGATGAAATAAGAAAAGCAAAAGAAATTGAAATGCAGTTAGATGATTTAATGATTGACAAACGATCATTTCAAATGGAGGGGCTTGTCAGTTCATTAGCATCATGTATAGAAGTAAAACTTACTCACAATGAACTATATCTTTTAATAAAATCTTTTTTTAATCTTAATAATAAAAAATTTGGATTTCTTGAAGATCTTCGAGATTCAAAGGAAGTTTTTCTGCAGGATATTGGTTTTCAATCAAAAATCAAATTGAATGAGAATCTGTTAAACAATTTTAAATATAAATTTAAAGATGAGTATAGTGGAACTTTTAACTTAGAATTCGCTAGAAAAAGAGAAGAAATAGATTTTTTTGCCTTAGGACATCCCTTAATTAACAACATTTTAGATTATATTATAACTGATGAATTTAAAGGAAATTTTAGTATATTACATCTAAATAAGACGGAATTACAAAAGAAATTTGATATAGGATTAATTAGAGGTGATCAATTATATCTTTTCATTTTCTCTGTTAAATTTCAAGGATATATTATTGAAAACCAAATTCTTTCTACTATTGTAGATAAAAAAGGAAATGAGATTAATAATTTAGCAGAAGTTATATTGGATATCAACGGTTTCAATGAAATGTTTTTGTTTAATAAGGTTGATAATATAATCAATTTAGATTATAATTTTGTTTTAAATATTCAACAGAGTGCTAAAAACATAATTAAATCAAAAACATCAAATTGGAAAAAGGAGATTAAGATCCTGAATGAAAAGATTTTCAATCAAGAAAAAAAGAAAAAAGACAAAATCTATTCACATAAAAGAAAAATATTAAATCTCAAACGTGAATCCTTAAATAGGATTTTAGAGAGAAATAAAATCAGGCTTCCTAGTCCACGACAGCGTCAAAATATTGAAAAGATCACAGATTTAGCAAAAAAGCAAGAAAGGTTGGACAATATTAAAAAATTGGAAGAAGAAATTAAATTCAATCTGAGAGATATAGAGTTAATAGAGAAAAAATTAGATGATTTAGCGTTTAAATATGAAGATTTAAGAAATGAGATGAAAAGAAGGAATTTAGCTAAGTTTTACACGAATTTAATATCTTTTGCTATAATACAGCTATAAGAGCGAAAGTTACTATTTATTTATGTTTTTCAACATTCTTAGGGTTAAATTTTGGAAATCTTCTTCTAAATTTTTCCCTGTCTTTACAGAAGTTAAAGATGTAGAGTGTATAGGAATTTAAATAATAATTATCGAATAAATTAATAAAAAGTTATGCAGAATTTAGTACTTTTGTAATTTGTTGAGATTTTAATATTAAATGATAAAAGTAATAATTTTTTCAAAATTTAATTTATTTGGATTTCTCTACCATTTTTTGAGTAAGATCGATAAAAGCTTTATCCACATTATCACCTGTTTTTGCTGAAGTTTCAATATAAATACTATTTTCAGCTTTAGCATATTGTAGTGGATCATTCCGATCAATTATTTCTCCAATTTCTGGGATCAAATCCGATTTATTCCCAATAATTATTACTGGAAAATCATTTTCAATAGATTGACGAGCATCCGAAAGCCATTCTTTCATTTTAATAAAGGTATTTGCTCTTGAAAGATCAAAGACAACTAATGCACCGTTAGTTCCTTCATAAAAACTCCTACGTAATACTTTAAACCGCTCTTGTCCTCCTATATCCCATAGAGTTAGTTTAGCAGATTTTCCTGGCTCAAATTCCACAGTTTTTGTCATAAAATCTACTCCAATCGTAAATTTATAATGTAGAGAAAACTTATTTTCTACAAATCTACGGATAAGACTCGACTTTCCTACTGCACCGGGTCCAATTACGATCAATTTAAAAGCATAAACTTGTTCAGACATTTTTATTGACAATTCCTATTATAATATTGGTTGCTATAAAATTATAAACTTTTTGAATATTCAAATAATAACTAAAAACGTGAATACCTAGTAGTTTTCTAGTAATAAAACATCTTAATCCTTAATTAAATTATATTTTTTTCCATACTTTCTAAATAATTTTGTACCCCCACCTTCCTGTAATACTCGTATTGTAGCATCGGAATTCAAGATTTTCATTCCCCCAACTATGTCTACTCCATAATCAAATAATATATCAGGTATCATACTAGCAGTAGGACCAATTAAGATAATTTTTCGAGCCCTACTTTTGAATTTTTCTAAGATTAACTCTATAGTATTATTAATTAAAGCTGTTCCGGTACAGATTAGTATATCAGTATAGAGTTCTTCATCTTTTAGTTGTTCGATATTATGTTTGAAAATAATATTCTTAAATTCAGAGGAGATTAGAAGAGAATCCTCTATCACTATAACTGAGGAAGTAAGTTTATGAATCTCTTTTATCAACGGTTTAATTAATCCTATAAAAGTAACTCTAGTATCTGAATTAATTTCTATAATATTTGTCAAATTTTCTTCTTTAATTTTCCTATAAGGGTTTACAATTTTTAATATATGTTGAGATACTCCATTTAAAGTAGCGATACCGATGATTTTTTCAAGACTAGGAGATTTAAAAGACCAATTTAAAAGTTCTGTAATAGGATATCTTGTCAGCTCTCCAGCAAAATTAATTTTACTACAATTAGTTTTCTTTAAAACGCTTTGTAAGGTTGATGCTAAACCTAAAAAAGGTTCATAAGCATATGCAGTAACCTCTACGCCAGTATATCCTAATCCAATTACAACCTTTGTTATTTTGGGAGGTAAAATCTTGTGAATTTTATAAATCTGTTTAACTAAATCAACAGTTTTTTCTAAAATCATGGTTTAGAACATTCTTAAAATAAAAATTAATCTTTTATTTCATAAATTGTATCACAATAAGGGTCTCCAGTAGCCACAGTTTTTAGAATCTTGAGTTCAATCTTATCATTAACTGCTTCACGAAAATATTCATGATCAATTGTCATAACTGCGTCACATAGTTCTCTAGAGGTATTCTCAAGACCAAATGGGCACTTGGTACCACGAATATGGAACTTTTCATCTGATATAGAGATTATTTCAATAAAATTTTGGTCAAAACTTTTTGAAAATGCTTTAGCAACAGTAGTTAAATTGTTCTTTGTAAGTTTGTTTTTAATTTTTAGCCCTAATGCTTTTCCTTGTTTTTGGCATACAGTTCTTATTATGGGTAAAGCTTCTTTACCAAACCTCTTGTAAACAGCTTTTATTAACAATCCTTGAGCTTCTATTGGATTTGCAGGTAGATTATCATTATTATTTCTTATCATTTTATAAAACTCTAATGCTTTATTTGTAAATTATATTTATTTTGTTTAAATATTAGTGATTCTTATATATTGTTAAAATTATAATTTTGAGGGTAAACGATGAATTATATAATAATAGAAAATGAAAAAATCGGAGAAGTAAAAGCAAAATTATTACCTGAAAAAAATCCTAAAACATGTCAAGCAATTTGGGATGCTCTTCCATTTCAAGTAAAATTATCAAGATGGGGAGAGGAACTTTATGGAGATTGTCCTGTTAAAATTCCTACAGAAAATTCACAAACAGAATGTGATGTCGGGGATGTAGGATATTGGATTAGTGGTCAAGGCTTTTGTATTTTTTGGGGTCCCACTCCCGCAAGTTCTGGTGATAAACCTGTTTCTGCGAGTCCTGTTAATATCTTTGCTAAAATCGAGGGTGATACTAAAGCACTTTTTAATCAGTTTTCTTTATTTCAAGGAAATGTAAAAAGGGGAGAATAACCAGTTTAAACTTCTTTTTATATATGATAATTTGTTAAATATAAGAGTGAATGATTAAATGAAAAAGAAATGGTATAAAGGTAAGGTATTTGTAATTACTGGAGCTGGTGGTGCTATTGGAAGTGAAGTGTGTCGTAGATTTGCTTCCTTAGGGATAAGAATATATTTGTTGGATCTTCCCAATACGCCACTAGATAATCTAAAGGAGGAACTCAAAGATTTAGGCGCAGAATATGTACAAAGTTTTGAATTTGATGTTACTAATCGAACTCAAGTTGAAGAAGTTATTAAGAAGATTGGGGAAAAAGAAAAATATATAGATATTTTATATAACAATGCGGGTATTGGAACTACTTGTTCAATAACTAACGGTGGAACATTTGAAGAATATCGAAAGATTATGTCAATAAATGTCGATGGTATGTGGTTAGTACTCCAAGCAGCATTACCTTATATTGGGCGACCTGCTCCTACTAATAAATACCCAAATCGAAAAGAAGGGCAACTGATATTTAGTTCAAGTTCAGCAGGAAAAACAGGCATTCCTAATATGGCGGCTTATTCAATGAGTAAATTTGCTATAGT
>JBHLRA010000195.1:0-5351 GCA_048883045.1 Candidatus Thorarchaeota archaeon
TTACCTCTATTTAAAATGGAAAATAAAGGAAACGTAGGTTTATCATAGAGAATAAATAATCTAAATGCCTCTCCATACGGTGGAGGTTATAGTTTAAATCGCGAATTGCAATTAAATTTCTACCTTTATTACTTCTGCCCCCTGGTCAGCAAAAAATGTACTTGTCCATGGACCCGAGATAAACTTTACTCCTCAATGCGAAATGCTTATCTTTAAAGTGTGAGCAATCAAGGATCCTAAGACCATCAAATATTTTTAGCATAAAAAGTCAAATTATTAATTTCTAAAATATTTTGTTATGAAATTCTTTTTAATTTCTCTACAATCTCTTTAATATGCGAAGGATGTATTGATAGTTTTAATTCCCTTTTTAGTCTTTTTATATATATTTGATTTTTTGAGTCAAAATTGCTTCTAATTTCTTTAACAAACTTAATAAGCATTACCACATATTCTAATATGATTGATCTCGTTTTTGAATTGTTTAAAAGATAACTCAATCTCCCCAGCAAATCATTTTCATTTATCTTATTTTCTAAAACTTCTAATATTTTAGTTTCACTTGAGAATTCATCACTAATCAATATTTCAAATATATATTGACATATTAAGACTCTTAATTGTTGAGGAAACTGAAAGATTGTCTTGGTTTTATCATTTAAAAGAAGATTTGAATTATATTTTAGCCACAGTTTATATCCAGTGTTTCCTAACAATAATTGCATCCAAATTTTAAAAGATTTTTCTGTTGGAACAAATGCATTTTCCTTTTTCAAATGAACAATTAATCTTTTTATAGAACCTGTTCTTTCTAATAACTTTTTCCATTCCAGTGCTGTTTCTAAATTATAAGGTGATTTTACATATTCAAAAGCTTCTTCATACGTTTTACCGATATCAGTTAGAATGTCTTTACCATAGTAATTCCATTTATTAGGTTTGATAGTTTCTATAAATTTTTTCACTTGTGATTTAGCCTGAATTGAAACAACATATTGTTTAGAAGTCTTTCCAGATATTTTAGAAATCTTTTTGAGAGGACCTATTATCTTTGATGTACTGATATCAAGTGAATTGCACATATTTTTGAAATCTCGAACTAATGGTATTGATGCATTACTAAAATGGATAGTTATTGTTTTAAACCTTCTATTTGGACTAATTGTTCCATCAGTATCTATTAATCCTTTTAAACTTCTCTGTGTAAACTCACGTTCATTCTTTATCCAATCTGGAATACTAACTTGATTCTCTACTTTATTACCTGACTTCAATCCTTGAGAAAGCAAAAATAAGACAATTGACTTTCTTGTTATTCTTAGTCTTGCTACTCTACCTCGCTTATTTCTCTGCACATAATATGATGGGGTAATTCTAAATAATTTTTCAATTAAATTTTTGACATAGCTGATATATTTCTTTTCTTTTTCATCTATAAAAATTGAGACTCTATAATGTGAGTCTTTCATGTAGATATGTCCATCCCCTAAACTAATTGAGATAAACTCAGCTAAATCTCCACTTTTTTCAAGATGGAAGGCTTTAGAATTACCAGTATCTTCATTATTAACACTATTATTATCAGAAAAGTTGAAATTAAAGTTTTTTAGATCATTAATTATGGTTTTGTGCATTTTTGGGAGATTTTTCATATTCCACATATCAATAATTAACCTAAAGACAAATCTTATTAACCAATTTAGAAAATTTTTGAAATGTGTATAATAATTCTGATTCAAATGCAGTTTATTTTGGAACATTTTTAACCAATCGTTAAAATCCTTAATACTAGTTTTATACAGATTCTTCAAGAAAGTATTCTTTATTCTCTTATTAAGTAAGGGATTAATCCTTTTTATAATATTATAGAGAAGAGATTTATCTAAATTTACTTTAACAGCACTCAAATTATTACTTTGCTCCCATTCTCTTATAATAACGTAAATTAAACGAGATAATACGATAATTAAGTTTTCTTTAAAGATTTTAGGTAAGTCATCATCTCCAATAAACACATTTATAGAGTACTTTCTTGGTTGTATAAGTTTCCTAAAATTTTCAACAATTCTATTTTTCTTTTCTTCAGTATTTTCCTTAGAATCAAGCCCTTTTATTGAGATTCCTTTATTATATTGATGAAAATCAATAGAGGGCATTCTAAATTCTATTCCACAAAATTCACATATAATTGAGTCCTTTTTATTAATTAATCGTTCATTTATTTCATAGGAAAATTCCCATCCACAAAATTTGCAATATTTAGACGGAATTTTGTTATTTTCTACCATCTAATTTAATATTTCTTAGAATATTTAAAGAAAAATTTAGACTCTTCTTTAATTGTTGATTTTTAAAATACTTTTTTGCGTAAGTCTCTCTTCTAAGAACCTCATTTTAACATGATTCAAGCAAAACTTAATTCATATAGTTGCTTATTACTACTCAAGTCTGTTTTAACATCTTTAACAATTTCAAATAGATCATCAGTGAGTCTTTTCATTTCATTTTGTGCAGCATTTGCATGTCCTGATAACGCTATTCTACCAAATTCTGAATTTAAAAGTTTAAGAAGTTTTCTTCTTATTATTGATATAGGAATCCATGTAAGTAATTTAAATTTTTTAGGTAAAATGGGAAAACCAAGTTCTTTTAAAGCCTTGATAAATTCACGAAATCCTTGAAGTGATAAAGTGGCGAGTTCCATGTCTGTTCCAAGAGTTTTATTACGTTTTTTAGCAGCATAACCTCCCATAGCTAAAGGACTAATCAATGCTATATGAGTTTTTAACCATGCATCTATATTTTCACTAAGATCTACTTTTATACCAGAATCTGTAAACACTTGTTCAATATTTTTTAATCTCTCACTTTTAGTTCCATCTAATTCCCCAACATACAGAATAGCATCATCCACATAGCCAGCAATAATTTTATGATCTTCCTTATAACCCCCAGGACCTCCAAATCCAAGGAGTATCCTATTTCTTTCAATACTTTGCAAATATTCTGCTGCTCCTGTGGGATTATTACCTGTGAATATTATATTTGGACTTACATTTTCTTTAAGAATGGGTAAAATTTGACTAACTTGTTGTCGCTGCATTATTACCAAGATGAGATCATAATGATCTTCTTTAGCTAATCGATCTACAACGTTTATATCTGTTTTGTATTCTTTGTGAAATATGTCATCGTGAATAATAAGTCCATGTTTTTTTAGGTCTTCCAAACGTTTACCTCTCGCTAGGATGGAAACATCATTTCCACCACTTTTTAATTTATAAGCAAAAATGCTACCAATTACTCCCGCTCCATATACTAATATTTTGATAACATATCACCAAACAAAAAGAATTAAGTATAATATTTAAATTTTAGTCATGCCTAAAATGTTATAAAAAATAATTAAAACTCAAACTTCTTTTAACTCATTCTTAAAATTCATTGGAATTTTTTTAGGTTTGTAATTAATTTAATTATTTAAAATATGATTTAAATGAGATTTTTACATTATTTATATACTCTTTATAAATCCTATAATAGTATTGACCAATAGCAAAGTATCGAACTTATTAAAAATTTAGGTTTTAAAATCATGTAATATTTTTTTGTATAAGGGAATATTTATGAATAACTCTCACTTCTTACATGGATTTTTAAACCCAAAAAGCGTCGCGATTTATGGAGCCAATAATAAAGGTAATTCGTTAGCTGGACTTCAGATTATGAATTTAATTAAGTCTGGCTATGAGGGGAAAGTATATCCAATCCACTTAAAATTAGACTCGGTTATGGGATTTAAAGCATATAAATCAATTACTGAGGTTCCAGAAATTCCTGACCTTGTAGTAATTGTACTTCCTGCTAAAGTAGTTCCTGAAATTTTTAAAGAATGTGGAGAAAAAGGAGTAAAAAGAATTGTCTTAATTTCAGGAGGTTTCCGTGAATTAGTTGGAGATCGTAAGAATACTCTAACAGAAGAAATCAATAATATCGCGAATAAATATGGAATGAGATTTATTGGCCCCAATTGTTTAGGCGTCTATAATAATTGGTATGGACCAGACGAAGAAAATAAATCCTTCAATATCTATATTTGGGAAAATTTGAAAAGGAGTAAATTCTCTATTGCTTCACAATCTGGTACTCTTTCTTGCCATATTTGGTACGACCCTGAAAATACAGATTTAGGATTGAGTAGATCTATATCTGTTGGAAATGAAGCAAATATTGATATTGTTGACTGTCTAGAATACTATAAAGATGATGAGTATACTCAAATCATTGGATTATATATTGAAGAGATAAAAAGAGGGAAAAATTTTATAGAATTAGCAAAAGAAATTACTCCTAAAAAACCTATCATCGCAATCTATGTTGGTGGTTCTAAAGCAGGTAATCGTGCATTACAAAGTCATACTGGAGCTTTAGCAGGAAACTCAAAAATATATCACGGGCTTTTTAAAGAGACAGGTATTATTAAAACTGATTATGTTCAAGAATTCTTAGACATTGCTTTTATCTTTTCAAAAGGAATAATACCTAAAGGAAAACGACTCGGCATAATAACAAATTCTGGGGGTCCAGGGGCAATGGTGGCTAATAATGCTGAAAAGCATGGTTTAATTGTACCCGAATTTTCAGAGCGACTTCAAGAAGAATTAAAGAGTACTTTACCTTTAACAGCAAATTTCAAAAATCCTGTAGATTGCACGTTTGATATGGATCTACCCTATTTTTATATTACTCTACCAGAAATTTTGATGAAATCTGGAGAAATCGATGCGATTATTCAATATGGGGTGGTAGGATTTCAAGAAGTTTTAGATGATTATCTTAAATACGAACAAATAGCAAAAAATGCTGAATTTCAACATCAACCAGATGAAAATGTGGATAAATTAGCCAAGAAATTACTCCAACCAACCATGAAAAATTGTCAGAAATACTCAATACCAATACTATATATTAATACAATGAATTTTAACTCTCCTTGGTCGAAGAAATTAAGAAAAAATGGAGCAATGTTATTTACCTTATGGGATCGTCCGGTAAATGCTCTTGCCAAAGTATGCGAATATGTAGAATACAAGCAAAAAAGATCTAAAATTCTTAAATGAGCTTTATGTACTAGTTTTCATTTTTATGCTTTTCCTTTCTTTTCTTTAAGACTTCATCTCTTGCTTTTTGAAGTCTTTCTTCTTTCTCTGCCCAAAAATTAGGATTAGCAATATTTGCTTTCATATTTTCAACCATAATTTCTGCTATCTCTTCAGCAGATTGACTTTTTTTCTCAGTTTTACTTTCATCTTTTTCGTCTATAAGTATCACCTAATTATTCTTATTTTAAT
>JBHLRA010000196.1:0-5346 GCA_048883045.1 Candidatus Thorarchaeota archaeon
AAATGGATTTGCAGCATATTCTGAAAAAGAACTCAAAATTGAATTTATTAATCGATTAAAAAAAGATTCGATTTCATTTATCATTTTAGAAATTGAAAATAAAATAGCGGGCTTTGCTCTTTTAAGAAATTATTTACCTTATGAAAATTTCAAACATACTGGCCAATTAAGTTATTTTATTAAACCAGAATATACTAATAAAGGCTTTGGTACGATTTTATTAAACAAGTTGGTTGAAGATGCAATAAAGATAGGGATTAATTATTTCTTTGTCCATATTTCTTCTTTAAATGAACAGAGTTTAAATTTCCATAAAAAACATGGTTTTATCGAATGTGGAAGATTAACTAATATAGCTATGAAGTTTGATATGTCCTTTGATATAATATTCATGCAAAAAGTAATCGAAATTTAACTCTTTTAATTTAAGGGCTAAAACACAGGGATTTGATGTATTGTTTATTTAGAAATTTATATCTTAATCCCGATTCATAGTTATATCCACAATTGGAACAGTAGTGTTTAGTGCACTCCTTAATATCTTCTCGAAAAAATGTAGCATCTAATCATAAAATGTCCCCATTTATCACATATGGTACGTGTTAACATAATTTAAAATTAAGGATAAGGACTTATTTAAAACAAAGAAGTAGGATGAATTATTGAACACCCAAGCATTTAAGAACAACCAAATTGCATTTCATTGAATTGTCTAGTATTACTTTTTGCACGCAAAAATTATTTACTGGATAAAGCATTTGAACGATTTATATTTAGATTAATCTTAAAAAAAAAATTATTTAGATTTTATTTATTCAAATCTTTTTAAATTTCTTAATTATTACGAAAATTAAAGCGACAATAAAATAAGCTATTGCAGCAAATAAGATACTGAACTTAATTAAGGCACATAATGACGCAATAAATGCATTAGTAGCTGAAACAGATGTAGGACCACCCAACATTACAAGGAGATTAATATTTTCGATTAAGTCAAAAATACCTGTTAGAAATGGTGCTATTGTAAAATAAAGACCAAGAGTATGCATTTTACCTTCCGATCTCCTTAGCACAAGTATTATCAATCCAAGAGCTAAAGAAACATATCCTACAATGTACAAAAAGTCCCAATATATTGCTGATGTTTGTCTGTTTATTCCATCTGCACCCCATACTGAAAAAATAATTTCAACTTTTTCAGGAGTCCAAGCAAATTCATAATCTAGAATTCCATAAGTTGGAACTGCGGCCTCTATTGGCATAAATATTAAAATATAGGTCAAGAGTACTATTGTCAAACCAATTATGGTTATTAAAATAACAACTTTCTCTTTAGGTATTTCTTTAAATTTATCTAGGAACATATTTGACAATCACAATTATTAAGAAATATAATATGTATCTGATCTGTTAAAATAATATTTAAACCTAACAATATATAATTTAAGGTAAAAATTAAAAAAAATAAAAAAATTGCTGGAAATATTAAAATCGCAAAAATTGGTACTAATCCAGTAGCGATTTTCAGAATGTATTTGACAATCTAAAAAAGATTGTCAAAATTAGCAAGATATTTGAAAATAGAGCTTATTATTGAACATAATTCATTACATAAACTAAATTCATCTATAAGAATCTTTTGAATTGCATCATCATTATAAAATTTGGGCATTTCTACCTTCAAATTTTCGATTATGTGTCCCATCATTCTCTCTCTTACTTTAAAATCTGCAATTTAATATAAAAATACCCTAAATATTTAATAATATAAATAAACTAAATACTTATTAATCAGTTAAAAATAAGATTTATATAATTATTTAAAAAAATTATTTAATATATCTTGGTGGATATTTTGGAAGATAAACAATATCATTTTAAAAATATTTATATTTTAATTTTCTCGTTGCTTTATTTAATACAAGGAATAACCCAAAGTATGTTTATGGTTATTATACCAATTTATTTACTTGAAATACTTGGTTCGGTAGAAGCTTCTACTATTCCCTTCTTAGGATCAATAATTATGATTCCCTTCATAATTAAAATAATTTTTGGTGCTTTAAGTGATAAGTATGGTATTAAAAAACTAGGAAGAAGAAAACCGTGGATTCTTGGAGCATTGATTTTAAGTGGATTAGTTGTGATGTTTTTACCTAGTTTAGTTAGTGCAAATCCTAGTGCAGTTATTGCAATTATTATTTTAATAGGTTTCTTTTCTATGTTCGGATTGGCTATGTCAGATACTGTAATAGATGGGTTTATTCTCGACATTACTCCTAAAAATCAATTAGGTCGTATTCAAGGGGCAACATGGGGATTTAGATCTTTAGGAATAGTGCTTGGTGGTCCAGCAATTTTACTTTTTATGTATATAATGCCAATAGATCTAATATTTATTATGTTAGGAATCGTAACTATAATCTTTGCGATATTTATTCTTTATATTAAAGATATTGAAGAACCAAGCAAAGTAAATTACTTCAGTAGTCTTAAATTAATTATTCGTAAAGGTGAAAACTGGAAACTTTTCAGTTTTTCTTTTTTTGTTGCAATTATTGATGGAGTCATTTTTTCAGTTCTTTCTCTCTATATTTTGATCCGTGCAGGTGTAATTGTGGCGGAAGGTGCTACTCTTGAAATTTTGGAAACAGATATTAATTTATATGAACCACAAGCTTTTATATCAGCAATAGCAGGTGGAGGTATACTAATAGGCGCCTTTCTCGGAGGTTATATTGCAGACTTAAAATCAAGAAGATTTGCTTATCTTTTGTCACTAGTTCTTATAACAGGTTCTTTACTTTTATTACTAATTCCTGTTTCTGTAGTAATATTATTAATTTTTATAATCATAGTAGGATCTGCGAGTGGTTGGAGTCACTCGAGTTTTGGTTCTATTGCTAGTGGATATGCAAGAGAATATCATGAGGCTCGGAGTTCATATTTTGCTTTAAGTGCTTCATTTGTTAATTTTGGAACGATGTTAGGATTAACTCTCACTGGAATAATATTTGAATTAATGTCAGAAATTACTTCAGATATATATTTTATTTATTCTGTTGTTTTTATATTTATGGCAATTCTTTCAAATGTAGGTATAATACCGTTTTTGACTCTCGATCGAGAAATATATGAACTAAAACTAAGAAACAATAGTAAAACTAAATCATAATATAAAACATATAAATTTTTTTTTAGTAATTTTTTTTATTGGAAACGCACTATTAAAAAAAGGGAATAAATTTGTCAAAAAAATATACTAATTGGATTGAAGAAAATCGGCAAAGATTAATAGATATTAGTAATAAAATTTGGGAATTTGCTGAAGTTGGTTTCGAAGAGATTAAATCATCAAATTTGTTAGCAGAAACATTAGAAAAAGCGGGATTTTCCGTTAAAAGAAATGTTGCAGGGATACCAACAGCATTTTATGCCAGTTTTGGTGATGATAAACCAGTAATTGCCATTTTAGGCGAATATGACGCATTACCAGGTTTAAGTCAAATTAAAGAACCAATAAGAAAACCTTTAAAGGAAGGAGCACCAGGTCATGGCTGTGGACACAATTTATTAGGCACAGGGTCGTTAGGAGCGGTTCTTGCGGTTAAAGAAGCTATACTTTCAGGAGATGCTAATGGTACGATTAGATATTATGGTTGCCCGGCTGAGGAAAAATTTAATAGTAAGGGTTATATGATTAATGCGGGAGCATTTAAAGATGTTGATATTACTTTATCGTGGCATCCTGCTTTTATGAATGCTATAAATGATGTTTCATTATTAGCGCTCAATTCAGTAAAATTTAAGTTTTTGGGTCGTACTGCTCATGCTGCTTTTGATCCAGAGAATGGACGAAGTGCATTAGATGCTGTAGAATTAATGAATATAGGAGTGAACTTTTTGAGAGAGCATATTATTCCTGACGCTAGGATCCATTATGTAATTACAAATGGTGGAGATACCCCCAATGTTGTTCCAGATGAAGCTGAAGTATATTACTTTATACGAGCACCCAAAAGATCTTCAGTCGAGGAACTTTATAAACGTGTTATTAATATAGCTGAGGGAGCCGCAATGATGACAGAAACTAAAATGGTAACAAACTTTTTAGGAGGAATGTGTGATCCTATACGTAATGATGTAATTGAAAATGTCCTTCTTTCTAAAATGCGGTTGATAGGTGCACCTAGGTATAATAAAGAAGAACGCGAATTTGCAGAAAAACTCAAAAAAACTTTACCACCAGGTTCAATGGAAGCCTTTTCTCGTGCAATTCCTTCTAATCTTCGTGATATGGCTAAACAGATTCTTGATCAACCTTTGAATCGTATAATATTACCCGGAATCGGAAAAGAAAAAGTTATGCCAGGTTCTTCAGATGTCTCTGATGTATCAAGAGTTACACCTTTAGGTGAAATTTCTACAACCTGTCAAATCATGGGGTCTCCTCAACATTCTTGGCAAATCGTCTGCACATCAGGTATGAGTATAGGCCATAAAGGAATGTTAATGGCAGCAAAAATATTAGCATTATCCGCTATAGAATTTATGAACAATCCCGATTTAGTAAATAAAGCAAAACGCGAATTTGAAGAAAAAACTAAAAATAATCCCTATATTTCACCATTTCCAAAAGGATTCAAACCTCCATTTATCAATCAATAAACCAAAAAAGACGACAAGATTACTAGCATCAATAGAATTTCTCGAGTTAATTTTATATCTGAATAATTTGCAGAAGATAAAAGGCAAAAGTCTATAAAACTAATTAGGGTGGTCATTTAGAAGCATTTTCAATTTTTTTAAAAAATATAATATGTATCTATTCTGTTAAAATAAAATTTTAAGCTAACGGTATTTGCTTTAAAGTAGTTAAGATTAAATTTAAAAAAAAATAAAAAAAATTGCTGGAAATATTAAAATCGGAAAAACTACTGATTTATACTAAACCAATAGCGATTTTCATATCTGCAGCAGTTACTTTCTTTCTGCCAGAGTGTTTTGCGATGTCTAACGCGCAGCCAGTTAAGTTTTTAGCATATTCTTCTAAATAATCCATTAATTTATCAACTGCGGCGCGACTAACGATTTCAGCTCCGGCTTTCTTCATTAGAGCCCGTAATGGACTCCATGCAAATGCGGCCATTTTTTATTCCTCCACTAATATTATATTAAATTTTTATACTTTTTTTTAGAGTGTATTTAAATTTTAATTAGTATTTCTTATATTTAAATGTGTTGTTTGATCATCATGAATCCGATAAATCTGATCAATCAAATTCAGTCGACAAAAAAAATTCATAGAAAAAATTAATTAATTTTTTACTAGTGAATTCAGATGAT
>JBHLRA010000197.1:0-5286 GCA_048883045.1 Candidatus Thorarchaeota archaeon
ATAATAATTTCTTTGAGGAAATTTGTAAATATCGAGCAGCTCGACGTATTTGGGCTAGACATATGAAAAATAGATATAATGCAAAAAACCCTGAATCAATGCGATTACGATTTCATACTCAAACAGCAGGTGTTTCATTGGCGGCTCAAGAACCCGAAAATAATATTGCGAGAGTCACAATACAAGCTTTAGCTTCTGTTCTTGGTGGTACACAATCCTTGCATACTAATTCCTTTGATGAAGCTTTATGCCTTCCAACTGAAAATGCTGTAAAAATTGCTTTAAGAACGCAGCAAATAATCGCACATGAGTCAGGAGCAACAGATACGGTTGATCCTTTGGCTGGATCATACTATGTAGAATGGCTTACAAATAAGATGGAAGAAGAAGCCGAAAATTACTTCAAAAGAATTGAAGATCTTGGTGGAGTCGTCCCAGCAATAAAAGCAAACTTCTTTCAAAAAGAAATAGCAAATGCTTCTTATAAATACCAGCAAGAAGTCGAAAATAGAGAAAGAATTATTGTCGCTGTTAATCAATTCGAACAACGAGAACCATGTTCAGTTCCACTTTTAAAAATTGATGAAGAGGTTGCAAGTGAACAAATTAGAAAACTTAATAAATTGAAAGAAAAAAGAGATAATGATATAGTATTTGAAAAACTGGAGAGATTAAAAGAAGCAGCGAGAGGAACAGAAAATTTGATGCCCTTTATTATAGATGCCGTTAGAGAATATGCTTCTATTGGTGAAATAATAAATGCTTTGAAGGAAGTATTCGGTACTTATAATGAAGATTCAATTTTTTAAAAAGAGATATTGAAGTTCAAAACTGTATTGTTAAATTAAGATAATAAAACTCAATATTTTTTGATATAATAATGTTCTGGGACTCAATTTAATTCTTTCCCGCCTTCTCCTCCAAATTAATCAAGAACTTAAAAAATATTCAATTTAATTCTTCTTGTTTTTCATTTTCCACATCATATATTTCAGGTAATAAAGTTTAGACAATGTAAAGCTCTAACTTTTAAAAATTAATGATAAAATATTTTAATTATCAAAATCTATTTTTTTCAATCTATATTTATATTGAAAAAAATAAATATTCCATAAAATAAATTAAGGAAAGTGATTGAGCATGGCAATTGATACTGTAAATCGGGAATTTCGCCAATTTGGAGATAAAATGTTTTATATATTAATCTTCTTTCTTTTAAATTTCATAATCCCCTTTCTACCTGGAATTGTAATGTTAATATTTTCATTGAAAGCTCTTAGCGATATTAAAAACGCTAATAAAGAACTAAAAAGCGATGATTTAGAGGATTTTCGATCTTATTTTATTAGTTCATATGTTCTTATATTTATTTCAGGTACAATAATCGTAATAGCAGGGATCTTGTCTGTAATTGCTTTTTGGCCCTATATCGAATCTCAAACATTCCCACCAGTAGAAGATCTATTAAGATTAATAATCATTCCAGCAATAGTTTTCATAATTGGCGTAGTGACTTTATTAATTGCGGGTATATTACGGTATTCAGCTTGGGGAAACTTGAATGAATTTTTTATAAAAAATCCGGATATTTTTCCTAAAGAAATCGCAGAAGACGCTAAAAATGGTTCTAAATACTTGAAAACAGCAAGTTTATGCATGTTATTAGGGTTTTTAATAATAACGATACTAATAAGCATTATTTACGAAATTATAGGATATGCAAAATTGTCAAAATTGAAAAACTTAACATATTCAGACACTTCAAAACCCTCTCGCCCTATAGAAACCCCAAGTTCTAAGCCTGGAGTAGCAGCAAACTTCTGCCCTCATTGTGGTGCTAAAAAAGAAGAAGGCGCAACATTTTGCTCTAGCTGTGGACAACAATTTAAATAATACTTAATTTTCAATTTATTTTTTTTATATTTTTATTTCTTCTTAAAAATTGAATTGGGCATGGTTTAAGATTAAATTTTGAATAAAATAAAATAAATTCAATTTTTAAATGTAAGAAGATTATCTTCAATTTTTCGAGGGTGTATAAAATTTAATTTTAATCTAATATTTTAAAACAAATAACAATCATTTTATTTTAATCAAAAGACTACAACTTAAATTAAAAATGAATAAAGAAAGAAAAATTAAGGTTTTAGTTTGCAAACCTGGGCTTGATGGCCATGATAGAGGAGCAAAAGTCTTAGCTAGAGCCTTAAGAGATGCTGGCATGGAAGTTATTTATACAGGAATACATCAAACTCCTGATGATGTAGTAAATACTATCATTCAAGAAGATCCCGATGCGGTAATGCTAAGCATGTTATCTGGTGCTCATAATGCACTTTGTCCATTAATTATGGAAAAATTAAAAGAAAATGGGATTGATGATGTTCTTGTAGCGGTGGGTGGAATTATTCCAGATGAAGATAAAATTTTTTTAGAAAAACATGGATTAAAAGGATTCTATGGCCCTGGTACGGATTTAAAAACGATAGTTGAATTTGTAAAGAATAATTTGAAAAGATAATTAATAGAATGGATTATTCTAATTATATTTCTGAACTTTTAAATGGTAGTCCGAGAGCTGTTGCCCGTTTAATTACATTTGTTGAGAATGATATAGTCGCTGCTGAAAAAATAGTTAATATTATTTATGAATATACAGGTAAAGCATATATCTTAGGAATTACTGGAGCTCCAGGTACAGGTAAATCAACCTTCATTTCAACCATAACTAAATTATATGTAGATCAGGGTAAAAAAGTAGGAATAATCTGTGTAGATCCAACTTCTCCTTTAACTGGTGGTGCACTCTTAGGAGATCGCATCCGTATGAAACAGAATTTCTCTCTTAACAATGTTTTTATTAGAAGCATGGCCAATAGAGGGCAATTAGGAGGACTTGCCCGTGCCACAGAGGATGTAATTAAAATACTTGATGCTTATGGATGTGACATAATAATTGTTGAGACGGTTGGTGTTGGACAATCTGAAGTTGATATATTTAAATCTGCACAAACCGTAGTGGTTTTATTAGTTCCAGGATTAGGAGATGATATACAGGCAATAAAATCAGGGATCATGGAAATAACTGATATTTTTGTAATAAACAAAATGGATTTACCTGGAGCAGATAAGAAAATTGCGGAAATTCAACAGATGTTAGAATTCAGAAAAAATTATAAATATGATTCAAATGAAATCCACAAAAAGTATGCTAAGATAGATCTCTGGATACCTGAAATAACTAAGGTTAATTCTAAAACCGGTGATAATTTTGATGAGCTATTAGAATTAATTAAAAAACATAAATTATTTCTAGAAGAATCAGGTGTTATATCGAATTATATGAAAAACCGGATTACAAATGAGACGTTACAAATTTTAAAACACAAATTGACTAAAAAAGTGGAAGAATTAATCAATTCTGATAAGGAAATTGGAAAATATATTGATCAAGCTATTCAGAAATCGTTAGATCCTTACTCTATGGCAAATCTTATTATAAAGATGCTAGGTCTTGAGAAATAATTGGTGATAGATATAGTTTTTATTTCACCACGCTTACAATATATAACATGAGAGTTGATGCAAAAAATCTTGCAACATCAATAATGAAATTGAGAAAGCTAATAATTTCTGATAAGATCTTATTTTATAGGTTGATAATAGTAGCACTAAATTGGTTCACTATTATAACTGGTTGGATCATCGGTTCAATTTCTTCTGGAGATCCTTTCAGTTGGTTGGTGGGTTTTAAATATTATACAATGCAAACAAATCTGATGGTTACTATATGGTTAACATTAGCGATTATCTGGTATAATAAACCAGAATATCTTAAAAAGATTACTGGACCATTAAAAGGTGCATTTACGCTTTATATCACGACAACTTTCGTATTTTTTGCAATTCTATTACAAGCTTTTTATGTTCCTACAGGTTGGGCAGCTTTTAGTAATCTAATACTACATTATATCACTCCGATCGCATTCATAGTTGATTGGATTTTAACTGAAAATGTGGAGAGATATAAGTGGAAATACTTACCATACTGGACTTTATATCCAATTGGGTATTTAATATTTTCTTTTATACATGGCACTATTACAGGTGATTACATATATCCCTTTCTAGACCTCAGTATCCGCGGTCCTATTAGGTATCTGTTTATTATTTGCTTTTTACTTGGAGTAGGTATAGCTATTGCATGCTTATACATAGCAGTTAATAGAAAAAGAACTAAAAGTTAATTATTAACTACTTATTTTTTTTAGGATCAATCCATTCAGAATAAATCTCTACAACTGTTAAGGATTTTGTGCTTTTGCATTTTTTACATTCCTCACCAATTAGTTTCTTAAACACAAAATCTCCAGGTGTGAATAAACGGGAAAAAGTCTCTTTACATTCACCACATTTGACAACACTATGTTTCTTTTCAACAAATCTTTTCTTACGGTCCCAATCGTCTGTGATTGCGGGCAGAGAAGGGAGTTGTGGTTCTTCAGCCATGTTTAATCTTTATTATTGTTTTTAAGTTAGAAAGCAAATTAAAATTATTAATCTTTTAGGTTAAAATAAATAAATTTCAAGTTATTGATTATGAACTTTCCTAATTTTTGTCTTTCTTATCTTTTTTATGCTTCTTTTCTTTCAACTTTGTTTCTTGAATCTCTTTCTCTTTAGATAGGTCTTCTTCTTCGGCTATTTTGACTTCTTCTTCACCTTCTTTTTCTTCAGGTTCTGGTTCAGGAGGAGGTTTTGGTTTTCTTGAAGTTATAACTTTCGTATATCGAATGATTTCTTTTCCATATTTAAAACCATCTTGGACTATTTCTAATATTCTATTCTCTGGTACATCTTCTTTTTCAATCGAAGTCAATGCTTCATGGATACTATAATCAAATTCATCATTAATTTCTACCTTAATAGGCTCAGCACCATAGGATTTGAAAATATTCATAAATTGGCTGTAAAAACCCTCAATTATTTTTTTTTCTATTTCATTCGCACTCTCAAGAGCCTTCTTAAAGGAGTCGTATAAAGGTAAGAAATTTTTTAAGACTGAAGCAGTGTATTCAATTCTCAGATTTTGTCGGTTTTTGTCCCATCTTTTTTGAGCGTTTTCAAATTCAGCTTGAAGATGCATGAATTTACTCTTCGATTGACCATTTTCTTTCTGTAATTTCTCAGTCTTTTCTTTTAATTCTTCTAATTCTTTTTCGAGTTTTTCTTTTTCTTTAACTAAATCCTCTTTAGAAAAATAATCTAATTCATAATGCTCTTTTT
>JBHLRA010000198.1:0-5261 GCA_048883045.1 Candidatus Thorarchaeota archaeon
GTTATTAATGAAATTATTTCGATTTTAAAGGATCTTCAATCAAATATAGTTAAAATAAAAAAGGAGCTGCTAATTGGATTTTTAGCCCTGTGTCGGGCACATCATCCAAAAGAATTTTTAGGAATCCTTAAAATGGAAAATAATATTTTTACTGAATTTATATTACCTCCAGGAGCAATTACTTCAAGAAATACTGGAGTATTCTTTCCAAATAGAATCCCACTAAATCGAGATTATCAAGGAACTATTCATTCACATCCATCTGGAACTTTATACCCCTCACTACAAGATTTAAATAGTATGTTTAAAGGAAATAGATTTCATTTTATAGTAGGATTTCCATATAGTTTAAATCATATTAAATGTTTTGATAAAAGCGGCAAAGAGCTTCAATTTAAATTGATTAATTAATTTAATATTACTTTTTTGGAATTAGAATGAAGTTAATATATTTTAGACTGAAAAGTTAGGATCCATAATATTCAGGATTTTTAATTAATATTCTACATTCTCTCAACAAGTATTGAAATGATATTATTTCCAAATCCACCAAAATTACATGTTATCCCTGTTTTAGCCTCACCAACCTGTCTTTTTCCAGCTTCTCCTCTTAATTGCCAAACTAGTTCTACTACTTGAGCCACACCAGTAGCGCCAAGTGGATGTCCCCTAGCTTTCAATCCTCCTGAAGGATTTATTGGAATTTTTCCTCCAATTTTAGTTAAACCATCATGAGCTGCTTTGGCACCTTCTCCTTTTTTGAAGAATCCAATATCTTCTGACTGAACAGCTTCAAGAATCTCAAAAGCATCATGTAATTCAGCCACATCTATATCATTTGGAGTTTTTTTAGCCATTTTATATGCTTGGTTTGAACAAATTCTTAAAGCCTTTAGAGTAGTAATATCTTCTCTTTCAAATACTATATGAGTATCAGTTGCTTGTCCAATGCCTGATATTAAAATAGGAGTATCGCAATATTCCTTGGCCTTATCTGCATTACACAAAACTAAAGCTGCCGCTCCATCACTAATAGGACAAATATGGAAACGCCTTAAAGGCGCTGCTATAATAGGATTCATTTTATCATCTTTAAGGAAATCATAAACGCTATTCCATTTTCCTTTTCCTTTCTGTATGGCACTCTCCATAAAATGTTCGATTGTTTTTTGAAAATGTGCTTTTGGGTTCAATGACCCATTCTTATGATTTTTTATTGCGATATCTGAAATCCAGTCAATTTTAGCTTTGTATTTTTCAAGGTATGTATGTGTTAACATACCTGCAAATGAAGGCAGAGAGACTCCATGAAGCCTTTCTGCATCTGGATGTGTTAATGTAGCCACATTTGAAGTAATATAACCTGGAGTTGTGATATGAGTCATTTTTTCACCACCAACTACCAATACTAAATCATCCATTCCAGAAGCGATTGCTTGAAACCCAACTTTTATTGCTGAACCTCCACTTGCAGGACCATTTTTAATATGATCAGCAGCAGCAGGTATTAAACTTAATTTATCTACAAGCGCACTTGCAACTCCAGAAATATTATTATAAGCGGAGGGACTCATAGCACCAACATACACAGAATCAAAATCTTTATCATTAGTATTTGAGTCTTCGATTGCCTCTAAGGAAGCTTCAGACATTAAATCAAGTAATCCTTTATTTGGTAATTGACCAAATTTTGTATGTCCTACTCCAATTATCGCTACTTTTTCCATAAATTTTCACTTTAATATACTATATTCTGATATTATTCTGAATAATAATTATTCAAATTAACTTATAAGTATCGATTGATTAAACGATTTTTCATACAATTAATGATTTATGTTCTAAATTAAACCATAATTAGGGAAGGAAAAAAGTTTTTAGATTTATTTATTTCTTCTATAACTTTTCTCTATCAAACTAAAGATTTCTTCAAAATTAGCTATTTTAGGATGAAGTGTGTAATTGCGTAGTTTTAGAGTATCGTTTGCTATCGCATCGATTTTATCTTTAGATACTTCTTTATCTTCTAAACTTATCCATAATCCAATCTTTTTTAAGAATAATTCAATCTCATCGCAACATTTTTCAGCAGCTTCTTTATCAGAACGTTCTTTTAATAAAGGATTAAATAAATGTCCAACTCTAGCATATTTCTCAATTGCATATCTCCAAGTCCAACGATTAACTTCAGGATAAAAAATCGCAAGACCCTCACCATGACTTATACCTGAAGCATGGCCTCCAAGAGCCATTGCTATTCCATGAGGTAGTGTGGTTCCTATATTCGAAATGCAAAGACCACCAAGTGTAGCGGCAAATGAAAGAGCTTCCCTTGCTTCCTTATTTTTACCGTCTTTAATAACAATTGGTAGATACTTAATGACTTTTTTTAATGCCTCCAATGCATAGAGATCTATAAATTCTGATGAGTTTTTGTTTATGAAAGTTTCAAATGAATGTGTAAACGCATCAAAACCAGTGGAAGCTGTAATTTGTGGTGGAACTGTTACTGTAAGTTCAGGATCGACTAGTGCAATTTTGGGAGTAAGATTCCAATTAGCTAATGCTGATTTAATCTTATCTCTTGCACTTTTTATCACAGCCATATTAGTCACTTCTGCGCCTGTACCGCCAGTAGTTGGTACTGCGATGATAGGAAGGATTTTTTTACTATCAATTTGCTTTTGACCTATCCTATAATCCCAAACATCTCCTTCATGCGTAGCACCAACAGCTATACCTTTTGCGGTATCGATACTTGAGCCTCCTCCTACCCCTAAGATAACCTCTACTTTAGATTCTTCTGCAATATTAGAACCACTGTCTACACATTCATCAGTAGGTTCTGGTATAGCACCATCATAATGAATTACTTCTACTCCTTGTTCTTTGCATAGCTGACTCACTTTTGTGAATAATTCTTCCATCGGAGCAAATGGTTTAACAGTAACTAATAAACATTTTGTACCATTTCTTTTTACTATCTTTCCAATTTCTTTTATTCGCCCCCAACCAAACTGAATTCGAGTTGGATGATAATAATTAAAATTTCTCATAATTCATCAATTCATTCTCTTTAAAATATGTAGAATTTTACTAATCAAATTTATTTATTATTCTATTTAGTATATATTTAGTTTAATTATAAATATTTTAATAGCATTAAGCTAAAGAGGAAATCAATTGTGTTAAAGGGAATACACTTTCTCTTAACTTATACATGTAATTATACATGCGATCATTGTTTTTTATATTGTAGTCCAAATTCAAAAGGTACATTTACTTTAGCCCAAATTAAAAAAGTTCTTGATGAAGCTATAAAAATTAAGACAGTCGAATGGATCTATTTTGAGGGAGGTGAACCGTTTCTCTATTATCCCATCATGCTTGAAGGCCTTAAATTAGCAAATGAATTAGGATTTAAAACAGGAGTGGTTACTAATTCATATTGGGCAACAAGTATTGAAGATGCGGAGGTTTGGCTCAAACCTTTTTTTAAAATTGGGATTTCAGATTTAAGTTTAAGTAATGATACTTTTCACTATGGGAATGAAGAATTAAATTTATCTAAAAGAGCTGAGCAAGCAGCAAAAAATTTGAAATTACCCTCTTTTTCTATTACAATTAATGAACCAACCGTGGAACAGGGAATTGACAAAGATCATGAAAAAGGTGAACCTGTGATCAAAGGAGGGGCAATGTTTAGAGGAAGAGCAATTGAAACTTTAACGAAAGGTTTACCTTGTAGACCTTGGGAAGATTTGAACACATGTCCATATGAAGATTTGGAAGAGCTTGGAAGAATACACATCGATCCTTTTGGAAATGCTCAAATCTGTCAAGGATTAAGCATTGGTAATTTTTGGGAAACATCTCTTTCAGAATTGATTGAGAATTACGAAGCTAATTCTCATCCAATTTGTAATCCTTTAATCCGAGGTGGACCGGCTCAATTAGTAAAAGATTACCAAGTTGAGCATGAAGATGAATATGTTGATGAATGCCATTTATGTTATCTTACTAGACTAAAACTTTTAGATAAATTTCCAAAGTTTCTTGCCCCTAGACAAGTATATGGATTAGAATAACACTTCAAAAATATGAGAAAAAATATATTGCAAAAAGTAGATACTTCCTAGAGTCCTAGACAACAAGATCATACTATTTTAAATATTCACTTTTAAAAGAATTCAAATATTCAAAATCTATTATTTTTGTATAAGTAAAAATATTGATTTATTATCTAAAATAAGGCAATTTTGAAGCACGATGGTTTATATTGATAAAGAAAAGTTAATCACTTTATTTAAATGGTATATGCAAGAGGTAGGAGACAATTTAGTTTCTGTTCTTGTGGTCGATCGTGATGGTTTGATTGTTAATATTTTAACGAGAGAGGCTGATAAATTAGATGAAAAAAAGTTTATTGGAGCATTTAGTTCTTTAGTTGAGTTGGTCTTAAAAAAATTAACTCAAGATTTTGATCTTGGAACTTTTGGGGCAGGAACATTCGATACTGACAAATATCGTTTTATTTTTTGTGAAGCTGGATCAAATCATGTGTTAGTGTCCATTCTTAATCATACAGCTCTAGTTGATGATGTATTTCCCTATACTTATTTAACAGCTGATAAAGTCTCGAGGATAATAGATGGTGAATTACCAGTTAGCCCAGTAATTCCAAAAATAAAAAGAGATACTGAACTGGAAAAAATTAAACGAAAGATGGAATATTACCAAAGTAAACCTCACTCAACCGAATATGTATATAAACTTTCTCTGATCGGAGATGGTGGTGTTGGAAAAACAAGTATGGCTCAAAGATATGTTCATGGAATATTTAAAGCTGATTATAAAGCAACTATAGGGACTTATATTTCTAAGAAAGAATGTGGATTTAAAGAATTGGGTACTTCTGTTAGATTTATGATATGGGATTTAGCAGGCCAAAGTCAATTTGAACGATTATGGCCGGATTATTTAACAGATTCTCGTGCGGGGATTATTGTTTTTGATATAACAAATAGAGAAACGTTTGAGAATATTAAGAAATGGTATGACATCATAACAAAAGTTGCATTACCTCATATATTGTTGATCCTGGTTGGAAATAAAGTTGACCTAGAAACCTCAAGAGTAGTTTCAACTGAAGATGGTATGAATTTGGCAAAGGAATTAAATATTTATTATATGGAAACATCAGCAAAGACAAATGAAAATATTAATGATGTTTTTGAGTGGATTGCGCTTCAAATCATCAA
>JBHLRA010000199.1:0-5195 GCA_048883045.1 Candidatus Thorarchaeota archaeon
TCTGTTACTTTAAAATTAGCATTAGGTATATCTTGCACTATTTTGGAAGTCATAGCGTCACTAACTTCCTTATATAAAGCAAACTCAAGGACTTTTGGACGACATTTTTTAAGCAATAATTTATGTCCCTTATTTGCTACCCGACATGCATGATAAATTCGCCCTATTTCATAATCAGTTTTGATAATGCGAATGTCATCAATTATATCTGTAACTACTTTTTCTCCAGGAGTTTTATTAGTGATTCCTATTGGTAATTCAGATTCTATACCTACCCTAGCATCTGAACTAATTTGTTTTTGATAATAATCATACCAATTTTCTCCTGTTCGAGCGGGAAATTCATAATATATGACGAACTCGATATCACAGAGTGCTCTAGATTCAAAATGTCCCTGCTCTAATTTGGGAATCAGCATTTTTGGTACCCCTTCTTTTTCTATTATGAGAATAAAGGGTCGTTCATGGACATAGAATGCGAAATTTGTTAAATAATATATATTTACAGGATTATATGCAATATAATAATCCAAATTCTGTTCTTTCATTAACTTTCTTACTCTCTCAAGACGATTTAACAACTCTTCACGACTAGGAGGGCTTTTTATAGTTTTAATTTTTATACTCATAATTCATATCATCTATTTATTAGAATATAATAATCATATAAGACTAAATTATAATTAAAACATTAATTTTCTTGAAAATGACCTTTGGATTTTTTGGGTTAGTTCTCCATGGACATATTCCTTGGTGCAAGAAGTCAGGAACTTGGCCAGCTGGGGAAGAATGGCTCATGGAAGCTATGTATGAAACATATATTCCTATGCTAAACATTTTAAGGGAACTAAAAGAGAATGGAATAAAAACAGCTCTTACAATTAATATTACACCAATATTAGCTGAACAATTAGCAGATGAATATATGAAACAACGCTTTACAGAATATATGGAGAATTTAATATCCAGAGCTAAAAATGATATTCAAAGGTTTGAAAATCATCAAGAACGAAAGGTCATTGCTGAATATCATTTATGGAATTTTGAGCAAATTCTTAACACTTTTTATCATAATTATTATAGAGATTTATTAGGTTCATTCAAATGGCTCCAAGACGAAGGAATGATTGAATTGATCACATGTGGAGCAACTCACGGTTTTTTACCTCTTTTTGAGAGTGACTCAGGAATTTTTTCTCAAATTCAGTTAGCTGTGGACTCACATAGAGAACATTTTCAAAGAGACCCTAAAGGAATATGGCTTCCCGAATGCGCTTATAGGCCTCAAGAATATAAAAATGACAAATTTCGAGAGAGTATTGATTATTGGTTAAATAATTCAGGTATAAAATACTTTTTTGTAGACTCTCATGGAATATTAAATGCTGAAATTATAGAGCAAAAAAATATAATTAGATTGGATACTAATTATGGGTATAATTTAGAAACTGGTGTTTCAGTTTTTGGCAGAAATAAAAAGATAAGTCGTCAAGTATGGGATGCAAAAGTTGGATATCCTGGAAATGAATATTATAGAGAATTTCATAAGAAAGATCACGAATCAGGGTTACATTATTGGAGAATTACTAGTAAGGGATTAGGAAAGGAAGAAAAAGAAATATATAAAATAGACACTGCAGAAGAAATTGTTAAATCTCAAGCGAATCATTTCGTATCACTAGTTACTGAAGAATTAAACCAATTTTCAGACAAATATGGTAAACAAGGTATTATAATCTCGCCTTATGATTTTGAACTTTATGGACATTGGTGGATGGAAGGGATAAGCTGGTTAAACAGAGTATTTGAATTAATTTTTAACCATGAAGATATTGAAATGATAACTATTTCGGAATACATTTCAAAATTTAAACATGACTTTTCAGTAATTAGGATGGGAGAAAGTAGTTGGGGGGAAGGTGGGCATTTTCAAGTATGGAAGAATCCCGAACATGGTTGGATTTGGCCCTATATCAATGGCTCAATCAAAGAGTTTGAAAATGTTCTGAACAAAAATTTAAATCTTAATGAATGGGGGATTAGAATCTTACAACAAACCGCACGAGAACTTCTATTAATAGAGGGTAGTGATTGGCCCTTTCTTCTATATACCAAACAAGCAAAAGAATATGCTAATCAAAGGTTTCATCACCATCACCAGAGATTTAATAAATTATTATGGGCTGCAAAAGATTCAAATGATAAAAATCGTATTTCTTTAAGAGAATTAGAAGAAATTGAATCAATTGATTCCTGCTTTCAAAATATTAACATTGAATATTTCAAGAAAATTGATTGAATGGTTTATTTGGAATCAATTAATCAATTTCAAGGTAATGATAATTTCTTAAATAAAATGAAGGATAACTTTGAAATTTTAATTATTATAGTATAAATATTGCTGCTGCAACTACCGCTGCCCATTCGTCTTCATCTCTAACTGTTGCGCTTGATGTGATATTTTTGGTTTCAACAATTTTGCCTCCCATTTTAAATACTTCTCTCTTTTCATCATAATTTAAATTGGGATCAAAAGGTATGCCTAGAGTTGTCGCTAACATTTCAGCAGCTAAGTCTTCAGCGATGTCTCCTACTTTTTCAGGTTTAACACCAAACGTATGATGTTCGCTTAAATATCCGTATTGTCCCTTATCAGCAGGCTTAGCAACTCCAATAGAAGCACTTATAACTCGATTATATTCATTTGCCTCCTCTCTAGCAAGAACAGTAAATACTATCTGACCTGGACGAAGTTGCTTTAATCCATCGTCTGCATTGATTTCAATGCAATAAGGTGGTAAAATAGAAGAAACATTTACTAAATTAAATTTTTCAATTCCAGCATCTCTAAGAGCTTCTTCAAAAGCTGCTAGCTTGGATTTATGATATCCTTTACCTTTAACAAAGAAAACCTTTTTTGGGACTAATGACATTATCTTATCATTCTTTCTTTATAATTATTGATTAAGATTCTAATATTAAAAGTTACATTTAAAATTATTTTCCACTCAAATAATATTTTAATATTTATTTCATTTAAGTCGAATTTTATTTACTTTATTTGTTATTATTTCACCAAACTTTTTTCAACTGATAAAATAGGATAATATAAGTAATTAAAGTTATGAAATTAAAAATTTCTATAAGGAATAACTAAAACTTACATAATTTAATGCTCCTATTTAAATATTATAATAAAATTTCATGACTTTTCTATGAGATTCAAACAGTTCACTTTAAAACAATTAAACCATTTAATTCTATTTATGAAAACCCATCAAAAAGAAGATTTTTTAATAAAAAAAGTTAAACCATTTAATCCAAAGCTCATAAAAAATATTGATGATCTTTTAACTGCTCTAAAAGATTGTGGCTTCCAAGGAAGAAACCTTGGTTTAGCTCTTGATATCTTAGAAAAAATGGTTTCTGATAAAAATTGTCTAACTGTGTTGACCTTAAGTGGGGCAATGGTTCCTGCTGGGATGGGGGGATTAATATCTATTTTAATGAAATATAAGTTAATTGATATATTAATTACTACTGGTGCTAATATTACACACGACTTAGTTGATGCTGCAAGTAATGTAGGACATTATTTAGGAAGTACTGATGTTGATGATGATGAACTTTTCAAACATCGGATTAATAGGATTTATGATATCTTCCTTCCTGAAGAAAATTATGATAAAGCTGACTTGAAATTATTAGAAATTATCCAATCTTCATTTGATGAAAAAAAAGTCCAAATTACGCCTTCAGACTTTCTAAAAAAGATTGGCACTAAATTATTAGGTAATAATATCCTTTCAATGGCAGCGAAAAATAACATTCCTATATTTATACCAGCCTTTTCAGACTCAGAGTTAGCTTTAAAACTTATAAAATATGATCTTTACGAAGGATATGATTTTCAGTTTGATATCTTAGGGGATGTGAAAAAGTTTGGAGAGATTGTGAAGAGATACAAAGAATATGGGACTATAATAGTAGGTGGTGGAGTTCCACGAAATTGGGCTCAACAAATCTTTCCAATGCTAGATCAATTTGATAAAATAGAGAAAATGGGTTATAATTATTCAGTCCGTATTCACACAGCAATGGAATATGATGGAGGACTTTCAGGAAGTACATTTTCAGAAGCAAAATCTTGGGGTAAATATTCTCTGGAGTCAAAACATATAAGCGTTTGGTGTGAAGCTACAATAGCTTTACCAATATTAGTCACAGGTCTATTGCAACGGTTAAAAATTATTTAGTCTAAAAAAATATCCTGGTAAATTTATTCAACTTAATTAAAAAAAAATTTTTATTTTAAAATAAAAAAAACCTCTTTAAAAACTATACACCTCTATAAATAATTAAACCCAGTATTGCTCATCAAAGGTAATAATTTTATTGAACGGTGAAATAATTTTTTTACGGTTAACAGATGTTGGACGTAGCATTGATTTGAAAAGCGCAATTACTATGATCCCTGCAATCACAGATAAAAGAATTATTAAAACTAAAGATACACCCTCTTATGTAGATTTTCCTGAACCTTTGAATTTGGAGCTTACTCAAAAAATAACCTCTGAATTAAAAAATATTGAAAAAGTATCTTTACACGTTAAATTATACTCAGAGGGTGTGATTTCTTTGATTGCACGACTTAATTTTCGGAATGTACCTCTAGAAGATTTACATAAATTAAGAAGAATTACATTTACTACTTCAGATGGTAAATTCCAGATAAATAATTTTTTAAAATTTCATCATAATAAAGTGTTTAAACAAATAAGAGATTGCATTAGTGATGAAGGCTTTTTATTTGGTGAATCTGAACATGAAAAGTACACATTATATTGCTTGACTAATAAAATAGAAAACCCCAAAGAATATATTGAGAAAAAAAAGAATTATATCTCTGCTTTACTTATGGGAGAGAATCCTGAATTAAATCTTAGTAAAGAACAAATCAATAAAACACTTGAAAAGCCTTTTTCATTCTTAAAGGATGATTTATTAATTTTTGATTTTGATAGATGCTTAATTATTGATCCAAATTTTGATTATGAAGATATATTACTTGTTGTTGAGATGGCTAACTATCAATTACTTGAATTAAGAGCTATAGATAAACTCTTAGATAGAAGATTAGCCATAGCAGAAGAAGATATACGTAAAATTTATTTTAAAAGTCGAAGCTTTTTTAG
>JBHLRA010000200.1:0-5184 GCA_048883045.1 Candidatus Thorarchaeota archaeon
TCAAGCTTTTCTTCCACATTTTTAGTGAATTCTGGTTTTAAAAATGGTAACCATACTTCAATTAAATTTTCGATAATAAATTTACCCAAATCGGTTAATTTATAATTATATTTTATTCTTTCTGTTAATCCACGAGTTTGTAATAATTTTATTATAATAGGTCTCGTTGATTTCGTACCTAAATGATTTCTTTCCATTAATTTAAGCAAGGAAGTATCAGTATATCTAGCTGGAGGAGTCGTTTCTTTTTCAATATATTTAATTTCCTTTATAGGAAGTTCATTACCAATAATTTGGATTTCTGTATCATATTTTGGCTTAAGAAATGGAGCAATTTCCAAGAATCCTGGTGAGATTAGTGATACAAATTGAGATTTAAATTGCTCGTCTTTAATTAGGATTTTTAATTTTTGTTTCGATTCTATAGCTTCTTCTCCAAAAAGCGCTAGATAATGGCGAGCAAGAATATTATAAACTCTCTTTTGTAAATCACTCTCAAGTCTTGAATTATCAAGCTCAAGACTTTCTAAAGGAGTAATAGGGGGATGATCTCCTACATCCTTCTTTCCACTAGTGGGATGTATTCTATCATCTTTTAATAAGTTTTTAGTATAATTTTGATATTGTGAATGCAACGTAAATTTCTGTAACATATTACTATGATTGAAATCCGATTTGTAAATATCACTATCAGTTCTGGGATAAGATATTATTTTGTTTAGATATAAAGCGTTCATTGTCTGCATTGCTAAACTTGCGGGGATCCTTAAATTTTTAGTTAACAGAATTAAAGCTTTTGATGTATTCAGTGGTGTTGGTGGAGATTTCTTATTCAGTTTCTTTGAATTGTCTGTAATTATTGCAATTCTCTCATCTTTAATTTTTTGAAATATATTTTTTGCATTTTTTTCTTGGTCCTTCTTAAAAGGATTAAATTGATGGTGAGCTTGAATAACTTGAAGTTCATGCAATAAATCAGCATCAATTAGAAAATAAGACTCTGGAATAAATTTTATAATTTCTACTGCTCGTAAATATATCAAATATAAAAGACTGGTCTGAACACGTCCTATAGATGTAAATCTGACTTTAAATTTATTCAATAATGAGCGAAATGTATTTGTAACTTCTCTAGTAGCAGAAAATCCTATGAATGCATCAATGATTGCTCTTGCCTCTCCAGATTCGCCCCAAGAATATTTAGGTTTTATAAGATTGTTATACTTATTTAAAATTTCATTTTTTTGTAGAGAACTAAGCCACATTTGTGAAATTGTAATATTTGGATTCATTTGTTTTACAAATGGAAGAGCATCGAAAAAACCTATATTACAGCCTTCAATATCAGCATCGGTACCTATAATACAATGATTAGAAATTTTAGAATATTCTTTTAATGTTTTTATATAGGAATAAGCGTAATTATTAGGTACTTTTTCAATAGCAGAGGGATTAGTAATTATTTCTCGTGGAGATGGTTTAGTCCAGCTCTTGAAAGCATCTGTATTTCTATATTCAAGTATATGTCCTCTTAAAGGAATCACATAAATATCTTTTGAGACTACCAAATAGACCTTTAACTTTTTTGTCTTTTCTATTACTTTAACGGGTCCTAAAGCGTTTGCAATAGCTTCTGCAGCTTTATTTTTTTCTGTGATTATTAAAGATGTCATTATTAATTTATAATAATGCAATAAATTGCTACTTTTTAATTCTTAGAGAGACAATATAATTTCATTACAATTTACTAAATTTCTGGTATGTTATTAAAAGAAAATTAAATAATCTTGATTTTTAATTATTGTAATATAATTGATCATCAATTTTTAGAAACTAAAATAATAAAATTTATGTTAAAATTAAAAGGGTAACGTAAATGAAAATGTTGAACCTTTATTATTGCCCTCAGAATTTGCCCAGATTTTACCTTGATGAGCCGTTATTATTCCTTTAGTTATATAAAGCCCTAATCCTGTTCCAGAATCTTTAATACTTATGTGATCATTAATAATAGGAGGCTTAATTCTCTCAAATTTCTTAAATAATCTCCCAATTTCATCTTTAGTTAATCCAATTCCATTATCTTTAATCTTAAAAATATAATAGTTCTCTTTTCTTTCAGAATATATTTTTATCCAACCGTAATCTGGAGTGAATTTTATCGAATTTGAAAGTAAATTTGTAAAAACCGTGAAAATTCTTGTTTTATCTATATTCAAAATAATTTCATGATCTATATTTAGTATTATCTCAAGATTCTTTTCATTAATTAAATAACTAAGTTCATCAAGACAATCATTAATGATTTTACTAACGTTTGTAGTCTCTTTTTGCAGTTTTAATTCATTTTCATCTATTTTCATTACATCAAAAAGTTGATCCATTAATATTTCTAACCTATTTACATTCCTTTGAACAGTTAATAAATCCCTTGTAATTTCAGCATTGAGTTGATTTCGATATTTCATCAAAATATAATCAGTATATCCAGAAATCGAGATTAGTGGAGTTTTTAATTCATGAGCTGCCATTGTTATGAAATCATTCTTGATTTTATCAAGTTTTCTCAATTCAATATTCTGTTGTCTTAATTTCATCTCAGATTCTTTTAATTCTTGTTCCAATCTGAATTTTTCAGTAATATCAGAAAATGTTCCTTCAATAAGCATTGGATTATCATTTTCATCTCGTTTTAGGTGAGCATTTACTTGTAGAACTATATTATCTCCGTTTTTCTTTTCTACAGGAACTATATAATTTCGAATTACGCCATTTTCTTGTAATAAATATCTATATTTCTCTCTATCCTCTGGTTTTTGCCAAGAAAATGGAAGTGGTTGTCCAATCAAATTTTCATTAAAAGCATATCCTGCTATCCTACTAAACGCCGGATTGTGATATAATATATTTCCATCCCATTCTATCACATAATATCCTTCATCTAAATTAGTTATCATGTTTCTGAAATTTTTCTCAGATTCAATGAGTTGATTTTCCATTTTCTTGCTCTCAGTGATATCTCGTATAATTGTTATTACTTGATTAACTCGATTTTCGCTAAATATTGGAATCTTTCGCGTTTCAGTAAAAATTTCAGTTTTATTTAACACAATACTTCCCTCGGTAATAAGAGTTTCTCCACTATTAAAGATTTGTCTATATTCTTCACGTATTTCATCAGGTAAGAATGGAAAAGCATCAAAAACATTCAGACCTACAATTTTTTTATAGATATCTAAATTACTAAGCCAAGCGTCAAACGCAGAATTAGCAAGAATAATATTTAGATTTTTATCAACAACATGGAGAGGATCACTTAAAGAATTAATTGTAGTTCGATATTGTTGTTCAGATTTTATTAAATCTTTAGTTCTCTCTAGTACTTTTTGCTCTAAATCTCTATTCAATATTCGAAGTTCTTCTTGAGAGTTCTTCAATTCCTGTTCTGCTTGCTTTTTTTCAGTAATATCTTGTATAATAACTTGGAAGAAAGTCTCATCTCCAATTTCAACAAGAGAATCATCTATATTAATCCACATTATAGAACCAGTTTTCGATCTAGCAATTTGGACTTCAAGTGGTTCTGGGACAAGCCCTTGCAATATAGATTGATATCTATCTTTAAATAAAGGTAAGGATTTTTCAGGTTTTATGGTTATATCTAAGAAATTTCTATTAATTAGAGTCTCAATTTTCCTATTAAATAATTTCTCAGTGGCAGGGTTACAATCAATAATTTTTCCTTTCCTATTAATTAAAATAATCGAATAGGGAGATTTCTCGAATAAATGTCGATATTTTATCTCTGATTCTGTTATTTTTTGTTCAGTATTTTTCTTTTCAGTGATATTTTGAATAATTGCTTGAACTAATGTTTGATCTCCAATATTTACAAGTGAACTTGTGATTGAAACCCATACTTTTGTTCCATCAACCCGAGTGACCTGAAATTCCAAAGGTCCTAATTTCTCGCCCGCTAGAAATCTTTTAAATCGACTTTTTAACATGCTTATGAGATACTCAGATCTTTTTAGAACAGATAACACATCAGAAAATTTTCTACCTATCAGATCTTTTATTTCTAATACTGAAAGTAAATTGCTCATTGTTGAATTACAATCAACTATTATTCCCTCTTCATTCATAAGCCAAATAGTATATGGTGAACTCTCAAATAAATGACGATATTTCTTCTCAGATTCCTTTAGTTTTTGCTCAGCCTGTTTACGGAGAGTTATATCCCTCGCTAAATTTAAAATTTTATTTACTTTTCCATCTTCCTTTAGTGGCACAGAATTTACTTCATATTCAAATATTTCTCCACTATATGCTTGTGTTTTGATTTCAACACCTTTAATCTCTTTACCACTAATTATTAGTTCTCCAGCCTTTCTTAACTCGTCAAGATTCTCTCCCACATAAAACTTAGAAAAATTAATACCACGAACTTCATTTAATGTTGTGCCAATTCTTTCCAGCAAAGCAGGATTCATATCTAATATATTTCCTTTAGTATCTGTAATAAAAATATAATCTGGACTAGCATTGAATATAGTCCGATATTTCTCTTCAGATTCTTTAATTTTTTGTTCTAAAATGTATTTCCCAGTAATATCTCTTGCTACACCATTAAAACCAATTTTCTTCCCTTCTGAATCATAACTTAAATATACGGAAGATTCACATGTTACCAAATCTCCATTTTTTTTCTTAAACTGAAACTGTAATTCAGATTGGGGCATTGCGGTTTTAAAAACTTGAGTGTAAACTTTAACTATTTTATTCTTATTTTCTTCATCAACAAAATTTTGGTAATTTGAGCCAAGTAATTCATTGTTTGAGTAACCAATAAGATCACTAAAAGCATCGTTGAAAAAAATAAAATTTCCTTCTAAATCGACCTCAAAATATGTTTCCTTAATATTTTCAAGGATTCCACGATACTTTTCTTCTGATTCCTTTAACTTTTGTTCTGCGTTTTTACGTATAGTTATATCTTCATATGTCACAAGTAATCCAACCACTTTTCCTTTTGGGTCATGTAAAGGAATTCGATTAATCTGAAACCATGTGTGTTTACCATCGATTAAGGTCAATGATTCTATCGCATTATATTCAGCAGAATCATTTTTCATAACTTCAATTTCCTTACTTTTAATAGATTTCACATTATCCTTAATCCAA
>JBHLRA010000201.1:0-5162 GCA_048883045.1 Candidatus Thorarchaeota archaeon
TTATATTCAATATTTTCTGGAGGCCACTTCTCTGTGTACCTCCAAATGCTTTTTCCCATAACCCAATACTTTATAGAAGGCTTTTTGATATCAAGAAAGGCTTTCTTAATATCCATCAACCAATAACGGTTCCAAGACAAATTTACAAATTCTTTGTAAAATTTTATTGCTCCTGCATTTCTGATCCGACTTTCAGGATGACCAATTGCTCCGTGTGCCCAAGATCCTATAAGTAATTTTGAAAATTTTTTAGCGTCTTCCTTGGCGTTAGTTTTAATTTCAATGAAATCTTCTAATTGTTTTTCTAAAAACATATCTTGCCAACCAGCCTGCATAAAAGCGGGTTGTGAAAATTTAGTAGTATCCCATCCTAGAAATCCAGACATTTTATATGTATCTTTCTCTAATCCACGTGTAATTAGGAAATCATTTAAAAACTTAAAATAAACTGCGAGATTACGTTTACTAGGGTCAAAATTTTCAATATTATAATAACCGATTAAAAGATCTTGGATTTCTTTAATAGATTTTCCTTTTAATTGAGATAACCTAAGATCACTTTTCTTTTTGATGGGATCGTTGTATAAAGCATATTTTGGATTTGTATATCTTTCATACATTAAGTCTGTGAGTGTATCTACATCAGGGGCTTCTCTATGTGATGCAATATTAACCATTATTCTATAAATTGAAGTTGTTAAAGCATGGATCTGTAGACCTCCATTATTTATCCATAAATTCAAAGTTGATGTAACGGATGGAGAAATACATTTTAAATGTTTATTATCCCAAGAAACAGCAAGTTGAGTGATACCAAAATAACTTGCTCCTGCCATGCCTATTTTTCCATTATACCAATACCGTTTAGTGATCCATTCCAAAGTCTCTAATCCATCTTCTCTTTCGGTGAATAAATAATAATTAAAACCATTTGAATGGCCTGTTCCACGTATGTCTTGGATAATCGTTACAAATCCAAAAATAGCATAAGCATACCCAATAATACTCATACTATCTTTCCAATATGGTAATCTTACTAATATTGTTGGACATTTGCTTTTTTTCTTATAGACTGTTTTTGGAACATATACATCAGTTGCTAATCTTGTACCATCTTTTAATTTTATAAAACATTCAGGATATCTCTTAACTCCATTTTTAGCATAACCCAAGCCTAGAATTATCCCACAGATCTTAACTAAAGGGACAGCACCATGCCTCATTATAATTTTTTGTAATGAACGTATAAATTTTGGAAATCGTGGTTTCACCATTACTTTCAAATATGATAAGTCAGTCACATACTTTTCATTCATTATCTTTAAGAAAAATTTATAATTTAAAAAGTTTCAAAAATAAATAATGGCAGGCCCGAGGGGATTTATTCACACAAGAAGGATTTTCTTGGATTTGAACCCCTGATCTTCAGCTTAGGAGGCTGCCGCCTTATCCAGGCTGGGCCACGGGCCTAACTTTTTTAAGTATTTGTATAATCATATAAACATACTATATAATAAAAAGTTGAATGAATATCTCTACTCCCACAATTTTACTTCATAAACCAAGCGTGCTTCTATAATATACTACACCGCAAATAGGTCAGAAATATTGGCTTTCGATAACTATTGCTTTCTTGATTGGTACTTCTGCTTGACAATTCATAACACAACAAGTGACCTTTTCTTTCTTTCTGGTTTTTTATTCGATAATTTTATCACCCGTTTTTATAAGAGTATTTATGGATGAAACTATAAAAATAATCAAAAGGTTTTAATTTTAATTTATTCATAAAGTAATTATAAATATTTTTTATGAATAATTGCTTTTTTAGGGTTTAGTTAAAATGTCACGTGAAAGTTATACGAGATCAAATCGTCCGATTGATTATTTGAAGTCATCTATCAATGAAATCATACTTATCAAAGTAAAACGTAACAGGTTATTTAGAGGTCGTTTAGGAGGTTTCGATGAACACTTAAATCTCTATCTTGAAGAGACCAGTCAGATTTTTGAATATCAAGATGATGAAGGTAACATAAGAGAGGAACATGAAAATTTAGGTAGTATTGTTGTCCGTGGGGATAACGTGATATTTGTAAATCTTGCACATTTATAAATAATCTGTATTTTAATTCTTTAATTTAGAACAAGATTGGAAGAAAATGGAAGCAACTTTAAAAAGTTTTAGAATCTTTTATGTACAAATAACCGAAGTTATATATTAGAGACTCAGTTATATTTTTAATGCGAAAATATTTAGTATATATTAAGCATTTGAAATGAATACAATAATAGGATTCACTTATACAGAAATTTTTGAAAATTGATTGTATCAAAACAAGAAAAACTAGAAAATTCAAGATTGATAAGTCCAAACTTAGGAAATCCTTCGATTTTAAAAATAAGTCGTAAATTAAAAAACAAAGATTTTCAAGCTACTCTGTTATTTATTACAGATAAAAATGATTTAGAGACTTTTACTTCTTCTATTCAAAATAAAATATCCCTGATTCCCTTATATGATTATAAATGGTCCTATAAGCTTATTTTCGTGAAAAAACCAAAAGGATTATTCTCAAAATGGAGGGAAAAAAGAGCTAGAAAGAAGAAAAAGAAAATGATTAAAGAAATATTAGATACAGAAGTTGAATTAGATTTAAGTTTAGAACAACTAAAGCAACTGAAGTCGAGATTACATCGAGGCACCCCTATTCTTCCCAAAATAAAAAACGTTGAAAGTGCCTCCATAACTCCAATTCAAAGTATTAAAACTACGGACAATCTTTATCCACATGAATTTTTAGTAAAAAACAAAGTATTTGGAGAACTAAATAATTTTTATAAAGTGACTATTAACTTTACTCTAAATAAAGAAGTACTGAAATTCCTTAAAGAACGAAATTTTGTTATGTTTGATATTCATGGCATGAATAACCAAATAAATTATCATTCACTCGTAATCTCAAAGCAAAAATGGGAGGATTTTACACTTGTTCATGCTACAGATCTACATTTAGCAGAGAGAAATGATAGAATTTATGGAATTGTTAAAAAGTGGGCTCAATCCTCAGTTAAAGAGAATGTAGAGGATTTTTTTGACGTTATAAAAAAGAAGTTAAAAATCTCATTAAAAAAGAAGAAAGAGGAAGGAATACTCTCAGAAATAAAAATCCCTTTGAGAAAACGTTTAATCAATCCGAATAATCAATTTAGAAGATTTATAAAACTGATGAATCGGAAAGTACTTAAAAATGAATTAGATTTAATTGTATTTACAGGAGACATTGTCGATTATACAATTTTGAGTAGACTCTCTAAAAAGCTTCGCAAACTGAATGAGTTTAATTACGAAGAAAGTAATTGGGTCACTTTTAAAAATATTGTCTTGAGTATCCCATCTAAGAAGAAGTATAAAGGAGTTCTTCGAGGAGAAGAATTGAATTGTCCAATTTTCACAACTATAGGGAATCATGATTATCGACCTTTTCATTACGATCTTACTTGGGGAGAAATGTATAAAAAGATAGGATTAAATGCTTCTGAAGCAATTGCATTGAATGAACTATTTTCCGCATCTCCTATTACAGCTTTAACAAAAACATCCCTAGCGTTAAAAGGTTATTTATCTGAAGTAAATGCTTCTTTTGATTTCTCTATTAAGCTTGGTGAAAATTTATTTATTATTTTGAATACAGGTTCTGATTCTTTTAAAAATTTGAGAGATTTAATAACAGGCCATCCTTCTGTTACAGGAATTTCTTTCAAACAAATTAAATATTTAGAAAATCTAATAAACAACGTTATTACTGATAATACTAATACTTTTCTTTTTTTACATGGACCTCCATTAAATTCTGGAGGAAAGAAGTATAAAATTAATATATTTGAAAAAAAGGGTAGTAGATTTATAACTAAAAAGTTAAGTGAGTTCAAGGAATCATTAATTAAAAAAATGGGAAAACCTCTTTCTGCGGCTCGTATAGATGGAATATTTAATATGAAATATGGTTCAATATCAACAAATTGGGAAAAATTAGTTGAATTCTGTAAAAATTATTGTATTTTAACCTTAGCAGGTCATACTCATGATTCAAAAGAGTTCAGATTAGAAAATGCTGAAATAAAAACTAGTGTATATGATGCTCCTCCATTTAGGTTAAAAAGAATCGAAAATCCTGCAGCTGTATATTATGATAATTATTCAGAAATATATGACACTGCAAAAAGTATAAAAGAAAATGGACCTTTTGTAGTCCAGACTCCCGCCTTAGGATTAGGAAGTTATAGAAAACCAGAGACTGCTGGAGGATATAGAGAAATTATAGTTAAAGATGGTAAATTACAGTCTTTTAAGATAAAATATATTAATCGTTAGGTAATAATAATTAAAAATTGCAACGCTAAATTATCAATATCGGAGTGATATTGTTGTACATCAAGAATACTTCTCAACTGTTTCCTAATACTTTGAGTAATAATCAAAAATTTTTAAGAAAAACTGCTCTCCAATCACTTGAAATATCTATTCATGCTGTAAAACCTAATATTATGATGGAAAGAAGCTTAAAATTCCAAAAAAGTAAACTATTAATCCAAAATGATGAGTTTGACTTAACAAAATATAAAAGAATTTATATTATTGGTGGAGGTAAAGCAACTGCAGAGATGGTATTCTCACTTGAAAAAAATCTAATAGCTTGTAAAGATATTGATTATGAAGGGATAATTAATATTCCAAAAAATACTAATGAATTCGAATCTTTTGAAAATAGCAAGATTATCATCAATTTTGCATCTCATCCTATTCCAGACGAGCAAGGGTTAAAAGGAACAAGAGAAATGATGGAATTAATTGAAAGATCAACTGAAAATGATCTTATTTTCTGTTTGATCTCAGGAGGAGGCTCAGCTTTACTTCCATTACCAAAACTTAGTATCAATCTAAAAGATTTACAAAAAGTTAATTCATTACTCTTATCATCTGGAGCTTCAATTCACGAAATTAATACAATAAGAAAGCATTTATCAGATTTTAAAGGTGGTAATCTTGCCAAGAAATTATATAATACAAGTAAAGCTACTTTAATTTCTTTAATTATATCTGATGTAGTTGGAGATAATCTGGATTCAATTGCTTCTGGACCAACTGTACCTGATGAAAC
>JBHLRA010000202.1:0-5159 GCA_048883045.1 Candidatus Thorarchaeota archaeon
GAAGGAAAATATTTGGTTATGAATGAAAGTCGAGAAACCACTGAGGAAGTTACCGAGTTTCGTTTATCGAAGAGGAAATTTCTGCTAAATTTATTAAGATTGATTCCCAAGATGAAAAAAATTCGGAGAAAAGCTGAAGAAATAATTGTAAATATGAAACCTTCCGATTTGAAAATAAATATTCCAACATCTGAAGAGATTCAGCAAACTTTAGAACAAATTTGTAAACCTCCGCATCGGAGAATTGGAACGGAATATGCTCATGAAATCGAAGATTTTTTATTTACTAAGTGTAAAGAATTTGGCCTGGAAACGGTTAAAAAGGAACGTGTTGATATGATAGATTGGAGTGCGAATAATTGGAAACTGATTATTCAAAATGGAAATGAACCAATTGAGATACCATGTTTTTATGTTCTTAACACAGGATTTACAGATAAAAATGGAATAACCGCTCCTTTAGTGTATGTTGGGGTCGGAGAAGAAAAGGATTTTAAGAAGAAAGATGTCAAGGATAAGATTGTTGTAGCTGATATTGAGTTTCCAACTTTCCCTCTCGGAAAAATAATTAAATTGGCAAAATTGTTTTATGTTTCTGATCCTAAACATGTTATTGATAAGAAATCAGAAATTATCTTTACATTTGCTTTGACTAATTTTCCGCCACAAGCTCTTGGTGGAAAGAGAAGAGAAGACTCTGTATACTGGCGGGCATTTGATCGGGGGGCGTTAGGTTTAGTATTAATCTTGCGAGATTATCCCTCAAATGTTAATAGTCATTGGGGGCCGTATGATGGTGCAATGAAAACAATACCTGCATTATATGTAGGGAAATATGATGGTATAAAAGTTAGAGATTTAGTTATAAAAGATAACGTGCATGGAACAATTATCCTTGAAGGAACTAAAGAACGAAGTTATGCACATAACATTTGGGGGATTTTACCTGGAAAATCAGAGGAAATGATAATGATATCAACCCATCATGATTCAGCGTTCAAAGGGGCAACGGAAGATGGGACAGGTGTAGCAACGATTCTAACACAATTGCAAGCATGGGCTAAAATTCCAAAAGAATCACGTCCAAGGAGCCTACTCTTCTGCATATCGGCAGGTCATCTATATGGGGGGATAGGTGCAGAATCATTCGCTCGTAAATATAAGGATACGATTATGAAAGATGTTTTAGTAGATTTGAACATAGAGCATATATGTGCAAAGGAAGTTGAAGAGGATCCTAAGACTCATAATTTTACATTTACAGGTAGTTTAGCACTTGGAGCAACCTTTATATCGAGAAACGAATATTTAGTAGCTCCAGTTATTAAAGCTTGTCGAGAAAATAATATTGAGAAAATGATATTAATTCCTGATAACTTTTTCGCGACGCCTCCTATAGGAGAAGCGGGTCATTTTAGTACGCAAGCTGATATCGATGTTATTCATTGGATTCGATCTCCTTATTACTTGTTAACGGCGGAAGATACTCTCGATAAGGTTGATATGGAGCAATTACATTCTACAGCTCAGTGTATTTCTGATTTAATCGATTCTCTAATGATTATACCTACTGATAAACTTAAATCTCCTACTAAAAAATAGCTAGATCAACATTTTGCTTGGATCCTAGGTAATTAGTTAATAGTTTAAAAAATCTGAAATACGTCATATTTCATATTTTTAAGGCTGAATTTATTTGCCCCGATTATAGTGCCCTTAGATAAAAACCAACTATTGTCGCTGTGTGAGAGAATAGCCACCCTGAAGTCCCAAAATCTTAATGAAGAGGATACAAGGGGCATCTTAATTGATCCAATGTTACAAGCTTTAGGGTGGTTTATCCTGATCAAGATTATTGTAATACTAAATTTTACCTGTTTCTAGAAGTTTTTCTTATCATTTACATATCAAAAATTCACGGATTAGATGCGATTATTATTTTTTTCTCAATAAGCATTTCAAGTGCTTCAATTATCTTATCCTGATTTTTCTCATGAATGTTTCGATTAGCATCTTCTAAATAAAATTTATTTGTACTTTGAGTGAGTGAAGAGATTACATTAAAAACGCGTTTTTCCATCTTACTTAAATCCATTTTCTTAGATATCTGATAAGGATCTATACTTGGATTAATTTTAAACTCTTCTCTGTAATAAAGCTGAAAATGTTTCTGTACAAGGGGAGTTATAATTTTATGTAACTTAGTCAAATCTCCATCCCATTCTTTAATTTCATCCGAAACTTGTGAGTATAGTATTGAGAGAAACTCAGTTATTTTTTCTTTAAACCTCTCAGAAGCTTTCTCTTTTAAAATAAAAACTATCCTTAATTCTTTAAATTCGCTGATAAGGAAATTGAAATATTTAAAATCAAGCTCGATGATTTTCTCCCTACGTTTAAGTTTAATCGATTCAATCTTTTTTCGTTCCTGACTCTCTTCCCCTATTATTTCTTTACTAACTAATGTTATAGCTTGAATAAAGCCAGATAATAATTCATTTTTATAATTTTTAAATAGGTAATAGCTTTTTGAGTAAATTTGAAGTCCGCTATTTCTATTAGCTATTAATAATACTTCTATATTCATAACATCTTTATATTTTTGTGTCTTAGCTAATAAAATAGACTCCCTTTTCCTTTTTTTAGGAATAATTACATAGGTCCTTATACTAAATATACCAAGAATTACGACTGCTGCGATTAGAATGTATCCAATTAAAAGAACATACCACGGAAGATCGGAAGTGGGAGGTGGGGGGGTTGGGTCAGTAATGCTGATAATGAATGAAAAAGTTGTTGATTTATAAAATGAACCTTCTTTTGAAATTCTTAATTCCATCGTATGACTGCCTGTATAACTAGGAATCTCTAATTCTAGCTTATAAATTCCATCATCTACGTAATCAAAAAACCCAGAGTCGAAATCCCATGAAAAGTATACAGTTGCATCTTCAATATTTATATTCGTATCAGTTTCTGTCAACTTTATTCTTATAGTAATCGTCTCTTCAATATTTACATCTAATGAATCTTGGAAATTGACTGTGCTAACATTGAAGTCAAGATAATTCACGATTACGGAAATAGGTGTAATCGCTGTTTCAAATCCCTCCTTTTCCAATTTAATGATTGCTATATATTGATTTATCGAAAGATTAATCGTGTCTAATCTTACAATAAAACCATCTGCTACAGTGTTCACTTCATAAATACTAGGCCATAACACTGAACAATTTGCATTTGAGATCAACATTCCTGATCCTTCAATTGTATAATTTATTTTGAGGTCAACGACATTATTTACTTTTGGATAAACAATAGAAGAATTGACCTTCATTATTGTTGGTATGGGATGTATATTCATTGATACATATCCTATAGTAGCACCATAATTTGTTTTATTTGCATAAATAGAAACTGTATATGTTTCAGTTAGCCCATGAATAGGTAGATCTATTGTGGAAAAGTTTAGTGTGAACGTACCATTACTATGATCTGTAACTGTATAAGGCTTTTGCCAATTAGTGCTTATATTTGCGGGCCAAATTAAATTACCAGTAATCGCTCCAGTAACATTTATCTGACAACTAATATAATCATTTCCTAAACCACTAATAACTGTATTTGGAACCTCTAATGCCAATGATTGAGCTATAATTTTTAAGTGAATTAAATCAATTGAGATTTGATCTAGATAATAATTTTTTGATGCATTAAATGAAAAATAATAATCCCCTAAACCTAAACTAGACGTATCTAAATCAAGAAAATAAATCCCAGATCCAATATACACCATACTTCCAGATTGTCCAAAGCTAGAATTGTATTTAACTGTAGCAAAATCGATATAGGTATCGAAATCATAATCTGTATAATTCACCTTGATTAGGCACGGATCTCCAGCAATTTTTATCAAATAATCATCAACCGCAGTTAGATTTGAATGATGCCATACGATAAATGTAATTTCAGAATATCCCACCTTATCACGATTATCCGAGGATACATTATTTGACCATTGCGTTATAGCAGTATATTCCCCAACAGACATATTTTTTCCAACACTAAAATTTCCCAATAATTCAATATAGGATTTTGGTTCTCTAATTAAATTATAGAAGATAGTTCCATTTGGATAAAAAATTGTTAGATTTATTTGAGTATTTGTTAGAGAAATGGTGTTATTTAATGTAACATTTACTAAAAATTTATCCCCATAAGTCATACTAGCAGATATTTCAGATAAAGCTCCTTTCCAGACTTCAGTATGAGAAGCTACTATATAATTTTCACTTCTTGCTTCACACTTCCAACTCCCTGCCTGAAGTATTGAATTAGGGATAATTAACTGGGTTGATCCAAGACCAGTACCAAAGCAACTTCCAATCTGTTCAACATTAAATCCATCTTCAATTGAAGTAAAAGAAAAATCATCCGGTTTATCAATTATAATCCAACTCAAATAATCCGTTGGAATGAAAATTGAAAACTCAATATTCCAAATTACACTATCTCCAGGAGTGTATTGGCTACCAACTTGACCATCTGATGTTGTGTTCATTATTTTTTCCGCAAATGAAATAATGGTAACCATATCTATGTTAAAATCAATCACATCACTAATATTTTGATAGATTGTAAAAACTACTAAATCTGTTGGTGAACGAGATCTTTCAACTTCAATGAAAGAATAACCTTCACCATAGGTTGTATTATGATATGTATAATTCTGTGAAAACTCAACATCATAAGCTCTAATGAGTTCTGATTGATTAGGCTTCGACCATAATTCGCATTCTAGATTATCTATAAAAATATCGACTGGACCTCCTGATCCTCTAGTACAATCTCCATGTACATAAACTCCATATTTAACAGTAACTTCGCCTGGTAAAGATTGACCAAATGAAACCGGGTTATAATGCATTGTTAAGGTACTCCATTGAGAGGTTGCTATATCATTCATATGAACGGTTTTATTTGCTTCAATTCCGTTAATAACAATACCTAGATACATACTAGCATTTGGAATTTTATTAACACCGTTATAGTTGAAATCCATGGAAATTGTAGCTGTATGATCAGACAATTCATGCGGTATTGATATATTTTGGTAAAAATAAGCCATATCTCCCTCAAAATAGTCACCACTTGTGGCT
>JBHLRA010000203.1:0-5140 GCA_048883045.1 Candidatus Thorarchaeota archaeon
AAACATGTTACTCCTAAAATATCCACCATCTCCTCTTACTTATTAATTCATGGAAAATTAACCCAGAAAGAATTAAAACAATTAACAGAATTCTCGATGGGGTCAATTTCTACGTTTTTATCAGTTATGACAGGTACAGGTGCTTTTCAAAAAGAACGGATTCCTCATACTCACACATTTACGTATTCATTTATGGGTGAACTTGAAGATCTTACAACTAAAGGGATAGAAATTGCATTAAGCAGTTTTAGTCCTCTAGATATTTATTTGAAAAGTAAAAAGAATGAACTTAAAAAATATATTGAACAGTCTAAAGAAGGTGCACAACATCTTTTTAATAGAATTGATGAGTTGCTTGAAGCTTTTGAAATTTATAAATTTTTGTTCCCATTATTAACATCGACTAATGAATCTTTAAAAGGGGTATCTGTAGAATCATTCAAATTGATTAAAAGAGAAGAGGAAGTGAATAAAATTTCCTTTGATCCCGAAATCTATCTAATTGAGGATGATATGTTAAATCAACTTATTAACTCCCCTATGTTTTCTAGTCGAGATCCTATGTTCGTTAGGATTCTAGGGTATTTTATAACAAGGAAATATCTAACTCAGAAGAGGTTACAAAGAATTACTGGCTTATCAGCTGGAAAGATTTCAGAGGAGGTAAATTTGCTCTTAGAAGATGGATTAATAGAAAAATCAGAAATTTCACCGAAAGGCAAAATTACTTATGGCGCTGAATCAGCAGGAAAACTCCTCCTGAAGTTTTCTAGAGCAATTATCAATAGGATGGCAAGATGGGATGAAAAGTTAGTGAAAATGAGAATGGAATTAGAAAACAACCGAAATAATCTAGGGGAATTAAATGGATATAGTAGAATATACAAAATTTGTGAATTTCTTTTAGAAATAATCTCTAAATACAAAGTTTTCATTGAGAAGATTGATAAAATTCTTGAGACTTGAAGGAGTCGAAAGTTCACATCCTAATAAGGTTTTTTCTTGGTAACATTTGAATTCTTGGATCATTAATAAGAGAATCTAAAGTTTTTATAAACATATCTCGATCTTCTTTTATGTTTGAAGACTCTATTGTACAGTAATTAGATACGTGATCGTTAAAGACTTGAGAAGTGACATTTTCACCCAAATTTGCTATTATATCTCGTTCTTCTTTTATATTTTCTAAAGGACTCAATAATTCAAATTCCCCTGATTTCCATTCATCCCAGAGAGGAGTACCAGGTAATATATTCAATGTTCTGAATCTAAAAATAGTCGGATTTATTTCAGTTAGTACTCTTGCTGTTTCTTTCACATGATCTTCAGAGTATTTATGGCTTCCGAGCCCTAGTATAATATATAATGATAATTGAATTCCAGCATTCAAAACTTTCTTTCCTGCTTTAATCATGGATTCTGCATTAGTTCCTTTTTTCATAATTCTTAATATTATATTTGAACCACTCTCTAATCCCATATATACAATATCTAGTCCCGCACGGGCTAATGTTTTTAATTCTTCATCAGATTTTCTTAAAATATCTAATGCTTTAGCATAACAACTTACTCGAGGAACATTTTGCAACTTAACTCTTACATATTTAATGATTTCAGCTAAGTATTCAGTTGGTGCCGAAGTAGGATTTCCTCCTGCGAGAAAAACAGGAAATCCATGATAATTCGATTGAGCATATTTATCAATATCATTTTTTACATCCTCCAATGGACGAATAGCATAATCTTGAATAATACCATAAACTCCTTTATAAGTGCCACAAAAACGACATTTATTCCATGAACAACCTCCAGTTACAGGTATTAAGACAGAATAAGCCTCTACGGGTGGCCTAATAACAATCTCAGAAGGAGGAATTTTTGTTAACATTGACTATTTTAATAAAATCAAAATAGATTTTTAGATGTTATTATTATATTTTACAAGGATTTAATAATTGGATATGAAGAAAAACGTTGAATAACATGTTCAATTGGGTTTATATATGAAGAATTATCTAATCGCGGACATCAAATTTCTAAAGAACTTTTCTATAAATTTGGTGGGGCTCAAATAATATATAGTCTTGAAGATGGTTATATAGGTGCATCAGATTGGCGTAAAGATGGGCAAGCAGTTGGATTTTAAATGAATTTTTATATATATGATATTAATATCATTTACCAATTTTGAAATTCTTAATAATATTAAAGAGTTTAGAGGCATCAAGCAAATTTTTTAAATTTCACACAATTCTCTCAGTTAAATCTGTTGGATAAATTAAGAATTAGAGAGATACCAGAAATATGAGTTATGATCGAAAAGATATATTATATAGCTTTAAAATAGTTATTTGTGGTGCAAGTAGTGTAGGTAAGACATGTTTATTTAACAGATATTGTTTTAATTCGTTCAATTTTGACACATCTCCAACAATTGGTATAAATTTTCATTCAGTAAATTTAGAGATAAATATGGAAAAAGAATTGGATGTAAAGAAAGAATATTATATCAATAATTCTATTTTTGATTTCGGAGGGCAAGAAAGATTTGCTCCACTAATTCCTAAATTTATAGAAGGTGCCAATGGAGCTTTATTAGTTTTTGATTCAGTTAATTACAATTCATTTAATCAATTAGATTTCTGGTATGATAAAATAAGAGAGAATGCGATTGATCCACAGATTCCTATAATTTTAGTGGGAAGTAAAAGTGACCTAATAAATAAGACTTCTGATTCAGAAATCGTTAGTGAGGATTTGATTTTTGATTTTTTGAAAAAACGAAATTTATCAAGCTTTCATCGAACGTCTGCCTTAGAAAATTACAATGTTTTAGAGGTTTTTAAAAAATTAAATAATTTATTGTTAAAACAAAAGCACTTATCATATGTAGTACTATAAAAAGGAAAGAGAAGCACTTCAGTATTCTCTAAAATAAACATAATCAGAGAATATATTAAAGAATACCTTTTGCTTCCTATTCAAATCTGGATATATATCTCTTAAGTGATTCCTAGATTGTTCTAAAAGGTTTTTGGCTAGATGTTCAGCAATCATTAAGGCATTAGTTTTTGTAAATATATCTTTGACTTCTTCTATGTCAGTTTGTGTCAATTTTTCCTTATGATAAATTTCATTTAATCTCTTAGATTGTTCTTCATCTGTATTTTGCACAGCTAAGATATAGATTATTTTTTTTTGCTTTCCTTTAATATCATCTTCTAGATCAAGAATATCATCTCGGATTGAATGAGCTTGACCAATTTGTAACATTGCTTCGCTCAATGGTTTAATTTGGTAATGAAGGTTGCCTTTAGCTAAAATAGCTCCAATTTTTGTAGATTTCTCAAATATCCTTGCTTTTTGATATTCTGCAATATTTAAATACTGCTCAAGCGACATTGTGATGTTATTATAGTTCATATATTCTTCTATTAATTGTCCTTTCATAAGGTAATCCATTGCTTCAGTATACTCATTGATTGCTAGCAATTTCAAATGTTCTGGGAATTTTGATGATTTCAAAATATTTAGACCTAAAAGATAACCTTGAGAGCCTCCTAGAATACTCATATCTCGACCATATAATCCAATTAAAGCATTTTTATTTGGTAAATTTATTTCTTTATATACTTGGTTTAATTCATTTTTTAATTGTTCATGAAAGGTAGGTTTATCTCTTCTAATTTTATCATCATCCAAAAGATCATCATGAATTAAGTGAGCACTGTGTAATAATTCTACAGCAATTGATACTCTTCGAATTTGTTCAATTTGATCTTCTAGATACATGGGATTAACAATCCCAGCAAAAGCAGCATTTAATATTACAGGGTGAATTCTTTTTGCTTTTTCATTTAAAATGAATTCTTTTAATTGAGTTATAAAATCTCTAAGAAGTAAATCTTTTTCCGTTTTTAATAGTTGAGCAAAGTATTTCTTCAATTCATCGTTGACAACAGTTACTTCATTTTTAAAGAATTCTTCAATCATAGATAATTCACAAAAAGTTCATTTATAATATAAAACATTTAATAATGTAATTTAATTATATCTAAATTCGATCAATTTTTAACTATTAGGAGAATGTGAAAGAATGAGAATAGCTGTATTAAGTGATACACATGACAATATTCAAAACATAACTAAAGCTGTGTCAATAATCAATAAAAGTAATATAGATGCACTTATACACTGTGGAGATTATGTCGCTCCATTTGTAAAGCGTTGGTTTGATAAATTAGATGATTCGATAAAAAAGAATTTTTATGGAGTTTTCGGAAATAATGATGGAGATAAACTATTTTTAACTCAAAATTTAGGACAAATATGTGAGTTTGCGGAGAATGGCAATGAAATGATTTTAGAGTTGGGAGGAAAACGAATTTTTGTATGTCATATGCCTAGACAAAAAACTATAGACGCTTTAGCTAATTCAGGGAGTTTTGATATTATTCTCACTGGTCATACCCATACTTTATCAAATAAAAAACTAGATAATGGTAGTTTGGTTGTGAATCCCGGTGAATTATGTGGTTATTTAACGGGAAGAGCGACTTTTGTGATTATAGATACTGATAAAATGGAATCTGAAATAATAGAATTGTAGTATAAAACTCATATTTTTTCTTTTTTCAATTATAATAACAAATTTTATTTATCCATTCATTTATTTAAAGATGTAAGAAAATTAATATTAAACCATCTGTTAAAATCAAGATAATAACAATTCAATAATGGAATTATCACCTTATAACATTTATAAAGATTTCAAGAATGGAAGAATAAATAAAAAAAGAGCTTCAGAATTATTAATCTCATTAATAGAGAACGATCTTGAACATGAAGAAAAAACAAGAATTTTAGGGATTAAATTTTTAGGGTTAATTCATCCAAAAGAGAAAGAAATTTTTGATTTTATTGAGAATATACTAATTTCGGATTTAAATGAACGCATGCGAGAGCAAGCCGCCGACATTTTAATTCATTATTATCCAGAAAGAGCTGTGAAACCAATAGCATGGGTTGTAAAACATGAAAAAGCGAGTAATTTTATTTTTTCCATAATAAAATCAATAGAAAAAAGTGCAAATAACCATTTAAAAACTATTTTAAAAATCAAGAAGTATGTTAATTTCAA
>JBHLRA010000204.1:0-5108 GCA_048883045.1 Candidatus Thorarchaeota archaeon
TATATCTTTCTAATCAATGGTTTTATTTCTTATTGACCTTCGTTTTTTCATGGTTTTTCTGGACTATCGCAATTTTATTAAATCAACTTTTTACTTATTTTCCAACAATAATCTTTTATGCTCTCGGAGGGTTTGGTCCTTCAATAATAGGTATTTCCTTAACGTATTTGACTAAGAGCAAGGATGAAATAAAAGATTTTTGGTACAGATCTCATGATTTCAAACGCATCAATTATAAGTGGTATGGAGCAATCATAATATTGGCATTAACTCCACTTTTAATAGCAGGAGGTTTCTCCTTCCTATTTAAGGGTAGTGGTATAACATTTGATTCTGAATTTTTATCGAATTTTTTATTTTCTATAATTTTTTTAATTATTGGAGTGCTAGCTGAGGAATTCGGATGGCGCGGTTTTATTCTCGATATTTTTCAAAGGAAAAACAATGCATTTATTTCGAGTATAATTATTGGGTTTTTTTGGAGTTTATGGCATTTACCATTGTTTTTTATCAATGGGACATATCAGCAAAATCTTGGTTTGTTTTCCATAGAGTTTTGGATGTTTTTTATTATTATTATACCTCAAACCATCTTTTACACTTGGATATATAATAATACCAATCGAAGTATTTTATCAGCAATGTTATTGCATTTTTGCGTTAACCTTTTCGGAGAATTATTTTCATTTGACGTTCAAGTCAGAATAATTAGGGATATAATGGTTTTCATATTTGCAATCCTTATTGTCCTCATCTATGGATATAGAAATCTAACCCGAGATTAAAAAAAATAACCAGTTTTACTCTTGTTTAAAGTATTTGAATCTATTGGATTGTTACTGTATTTAATAATAAAAAAAATCAAATTAAAAACATAGATCTTTTTAAGCTATAATACACAAATTTGAAACATTTTTTTACTCGAATTTTTATTATATTCCATAGTTAAGTTTTATGCTCTAAAATTAGAAGCATTAATCTTTACATTAGAATAGATATTATAAGCATTAGAATTATTCAAAAAACTTAATTTAAGTAGTAGTATGGCTTAATTTATTAATAGTGAAAAGAGGATGGTTTAATATGAGAATGTTAGTTTTAAGTCATCGGAATCCATATTTTCCACCATATATTTTTTTAAAAATGCCTGAAACGATTCAAAGAGAAGATATTAAACAAGTACCTTTATTAATAGATCTCTACGAAGAAGGATTTTTTAAACATGCATTTGGAACTTTTAAAACCGCTAATCTAATTTTTGATATTCCAAGTGAGTACTCAACAACGAACAAGGAGCGCCTTTTAATTTCAATAGTCATTGATAGTAAATCCAAGATTAATTCTGTATTAGCTGAAGAATTTTTAGAAGGGTTCGTCGAAGAATTCAAAAAAATCAAAGACATTTTTAAAGCGTTTTATGTGGATTCCAAAATTTATAAAGGAGATCCAGCAAAACTCGAGGAGATGAGAGAATTACTCGAAACGTTTCATACATTTTTTCCAGAGCAAGAAGTTATATTTGAACAAAAAGAGGCAAAAATATTAATTTTCGGGCTAACAATGGCAGGAAAATCAACAATAATTAAAACAAGAAGGAAATCAGTATCAAAAACAACATTTCCAACTATAAATGTAGACATTTCTAGAATTTTAGTTAACAATATATCGTTGTTAACATATGATATTCCCGGAAAGTATAAAGCTAAACAACTCTGGAAGCCTTATCTTAAAAATCAAGACGGATTAATTTTTGTTTTAGATGTTACTGATAAAATAAAATTCTCATATGCGCGTGAATTACTGCATGAAATTGCGGGGAGACCAGAGTTATGTGAACTACCACTTCTTATCCTTTACAATAAAATTGATTTAATGCATACGCAGTCAGATATAAATGAATTGGAAGAAGCTATGGGTATTAAAAAACTCGGAAAGAGACCAATAAAATCATATCTGACAAGTGGGATTAAAAATATAAATGTGGATGAAGCATTTAATTGGCTTTCACTAAAAATTGCAGAAAGAATTGACCAGTATACGCCTAGAAGTGAAATTAGTATAATTTTTAGTCATTGGGATGAAAATCTCGGTCTTAGAGTAGAAGCTGTTTATCCTAAAGATGCATTTGATGATCCAGAATTGATATCTGTAAAAAGTTTTTCAATCTCACAATTTATTTTCGGAGGAGATCAGTTTAAGCCAACTTCAGTAATTCTTCCATTTCCTCACTTAAATTCAAATGCAGCGATATATTTTGATTATGTCGCAAATGAGAGCATTAGAGGTGGGATATTACCATTATCTTTAATAATTTATTATAATGAAAAGATCCCTAAAAATATAATCAACCAATTTAGTTCTTTCATACTTCAATATCTTGATGAAATAAAAAAGAATTATTCAAATAAAGATCAAGTGCTTTATTATCTTAAAATTATTCATAATTCAATAAATCATCATATTGATTTATATCGACCGGCAATTGAAGCACTTAAAATGGCTGAATTGCATTATGAGACTTTATTTAAAGCAGCTCGAGATGCCATTTTAATTATTGATAAAAACTCCGGAATAATAATGGACGTTAATAAAGAAGCAGAAATTCTTTTTCAACGGCCATTTGAAGATTTTATTGGATTGCATTCAAGTCAAATATTAAGTGATATAATTGATATCGATTTTAATGAAGAAGTATTTGATCAGGTTAATTATCCATTTCCCTTAAGATTAGAGGTTATTGATAACTTTGGTAATTTGATTCCAGTGGAAATTACTTTCAATGAAATACAGATGGGTGGACAAATCTTAATTCAATATATAATTCGGAATATTAGCAAGAGAATAGAAGCAGAAGTTAAATTGAAGCATTCTGAAATCAAATATCGTCATCTTTTTGAAGATTCACCCTTTTCTATTCTATTGATTGATCCTAATGGATATTTAGTTGATTTCAATCCTGTATTAGAAGAAACATTAGAATATACAAGAGAGGAACTAATGGGAAGGAAATTTGTAGATCTTTCATTAATCCACAAAGAGTATCTAATGGATGTTCTCGAAAGACTGAAAAGGCAAGAACGAGGTGAGATTTTCTCTCCAATAGAAATTCAGCTTTATAAGAAAAATGGTAATTTAATTTGGGTAAATATGCAAACATCTTTAGTCGATATTGGTGATGAAACATTTTATCAAATTATTTGTCAGAATATAACAGAGCAGAAAAGTTTAGAACAGGAAATAATAAAAATTTCTAGACTAAAAGCTATTATTGCTGAAATTATTTCTAGATTTGTAGGTATACAGAAATTTGATGTAGCTATAATTGATTCACTTAAAGAACTTGGTGAATTTATTAACGCAACACGAGCATATCTTTATATATTTAATAATAATTTTAGCTCCACAAAAGGAAATTATGTCTGGTCTCGCAAATTAATTCTTCCTAAAATTAATTTACCCGAAAATATAGACATTAATAATTTTCCATGGTTAATAGAGAAATTTAAAGAATCTGATTATTATTATGTAAAAAACGTAGATACACTTCCAAGCGAAGCAGTAAATTTAAATTACTTTCTTAAAAATCAAAAAGTGAATAATTTTTTAACATTTTCAATTGAAATTAATGGGATCTTAGAAGGTATAGTCTGTTTTGATAATATATCTGACCATGATTATTGGGTTGAAGAAAATTTAGAAATATTAACCATTATTTCAGAGATTTTTAAAAATGTAATGCTTCGTATGTTAACTGAAGAGAATTTACGCATAAGTGAAGAACGTTTGCACCAAGAATTAGATAGAGCGTATTTTTATAAAGAATTATTCATAAATGATATAAATTCTATAATTAAGAACATTCAAGTATCGTTAGATGAATATAACAAGCAGGATCCTCAAATTATCTCAAGTCCTAAAAGAAAAATATTGGATTCTATTAAAGATCAATGCATAAATGGTCAACTTTTAATATATATAATCCAAAAATTAACGTTGCTCAATGAAACAAAGGTTTTAATTGAATCTGTAAATTTATACGATGTAATTGATGATGTTAAAGAATTTATTACAAATAGTTATTCTAATAAAAAAATCAGAATAACTGTTGAACATCCATTTGAGGATCTTTATGTAAAAGCTGATAAATTTCTAATCGATGTTTTTGTCAATATCCTTATCAGTTCAATTAGATATAATAAAAACCCAACAATTGAGATTAAAATCATTATTGTTAGAAGTCAAAAAGATAACATGAAATATGTTAAAGTAAAAATAATCGATTATCAAAAAGAAATTTTAAATATAGGAAAAGAATTGATACTCCAAAAAGAGAGAGAAAAGGATAGCAAGATTAAAGACATAATTTTAGGATTCCTTTTAGTAGAACGAGTTTTAAATAATTACGACGGAAAAATTTGGGTCGAAGGAGATTCTTTTGTAATTTTATTACCTGAAACTTGAATTTTGTAGTGATAATTTTAGTATAATGTGGATCTTTTAATATTTTCTTTTACAGTAATTATTTTTAGACAAATATTGTAAATTCAATCTTTTTTCTATTGGAATTTCTAAGAAACCATTTATATATATGAAACGCTATGTTATAAACATAGTATTCATTAGGTATACACCTTCATATAAGTATATATACTCAAAGGAAAAAAGGGGTTTAAGTTTGAGAGAGAAAAAAAACAAAATTTGGATTTGTACCATTTTATTAATTAGCCTATTATCAGTGTTTTTTCTGGACAATTATAATTTTCAAAAAGATGATTTTAAAAATAATTCTAATGAAAATTTTAATAAGAATTTTTTAAAACCTCAGTCAGGTTCTATATCTTGGTATGATGAAGATTGGCCATATCGTAAAGTTATCAATATAACTGCTGGTTCGGTTGCAGTTCCATCCGGTTATACCGTTTCTCTGACTTTTGATCACGCTTCATTAGTCAGCATGGGAAGGTCTCGGGCAGATGGCAATGACATTCGAGTGGCTTATTTGAGTGGCTCAGATTGGGAGGAGCTGGATCGGATGTTAGACCCAGGTTCTTCATGGGATAGAAACTCCACAAGGATCTGGTTCAAAACCCAAGCAGCTATATCAGCAT
>JBHLRA010000205.1:0-5103 GCA_048883045.1 Candidatus Thorarchaeota archaeon
TAATATACAGCTAATCTCCTTATTGGTAGAAATGGAATATTAAATAAGTAAAATAAAACTGTTGCTTGATTACTTGGAATTGCATTAAAGAAGATATTCAAGATTAGACTTATAATAAGTATAATTATAATGAATTTCAGTTTCCTTAATAAATCCCTAAGTGACATTTTACTCATTAAAGCCAAAACAATAATCAGAATAAATATTATTGATAATAAAATCAAACTTCTAACCATAAAGATGGAAATGGTAAGTAAGATTAAGAAAAATATCTTAGATAAAGGATTAAGTTTATGCATTAATGAATTTCCACGCAAGTAAGCAAATGTGTAAAATTTGTGATCTAATACTTTGTTTTTATTTCTCATTATTTCCTAATTCTAATTGATTTTTAATATTCTCTAATAAAATAATGGGACCTAAATTTCTATGTTTTTGAAAATAATTATGACTTATATCATAATCTTGAAGAGTACCATCTTTATTCAATTCGATAATTCTTTTGGTATATTTTAAGAGTAAATGATAATCATGTGAAGATATTATGATTGTTTTTCCTCTTTTGTTTTCAATATAGAGCGTCTCAATTAATGAATCAATAGTCTTTTGATCTTGGCCTATAAAGGGTTCATCTAATAAAATAATTTCAGGATTATAAATGAATATAGAACTTAAGTTTAATCTGCGTTTCTGCCCCCAGCTAAGATGAAATGGATTTTTTTCTGGATTTTCTCTTCCAACTAAGTTTAATAATTTATTAATATAAGAGTCATTCAATTCATTTTGTAAACCAAAATTTTTTGGTCCGTATAATAATTCTTCTTTAAGAGTTGGTCTAAAAATCATATTTTCTGGGTTTTGAAAAATAAATCCAATCTTTTTAGCATATTCATACCGACTAACTTGACTTATATTCTCATTATTATAATAGATCTCTCCCGAAGTTGGTTCATATAAGTTTGCGAGTAGATATAATAAAGTTGTTTTTCCTGAACCATTTGGACCCACTAATCCAATAAAATCCCCTCTGCTGATCTTCAAATTCAAGTTCTTTAATGCTACAATCCCACTATTAGGATATTTGAATGTAAGATCTCTTGTTTCCAAAATATTATCAAGTTCAATAACTTTGATTTTATCTCCACTATCTTTTAGTTTTTTTAGAGATTTTACGTAAACATCATCAAATTCTATTAATTCTTCGAATCGCTCATACTTTTGCAATTCAATTGGGTTAATCTCTTTATCTATTACAATATTATATAATTTTTTCAGTTCTTCCTTATCTAAACGTGATAATAAATCCAGAGATTCTTGGAAATTAGTGGGATAATTGATTTTTTCTTTAGAACTTTTTAATTTTTGGAAATCATTAAAAATATCAATTATCCATGGAACTCGTATATTATTTGCTCTTAAATCATCAAAATTTTGCGTAATTAGCGTTTTAATATCTCCTTTTATTGAGATATTTCCTTGTTCATTTAAAATAACTAATTTATCGGCAATATCCATAACTCTAGATAATCTATGTTCAATAATCACTATAGTTATTGGATAACTTTTTGATTCAATAAGATATTTCAGTCTATTTAATAAAAGACTTTCAGATTGTTGATCTAAGAAAGCAATAGGTTCATCAAGGATTAATAACTTAGGATTCATAACTAAAAAAGAGCTTAAAATGACAAGTTGTTTTTGCCCTCCACTAAGTTGATCGATGTCTCGAGTTAATAAATGATTGATACCCATTAATTTAGAAACAGAACCCACTCGTTCTTCAATTACTTCAGGTGGAAATTTTAAATTTTCAAGACCAAAAGCAATCTCATCTTTTACATTAAAAGTTATTAATTGATCATTAGGATTCTGTTTGACTAGACTTACAAGCTGAGATATTTCAGAAAAGTTATAATCCCAAATGCTTTTACCAAATAATTTAACATCTCCCTTAACTAATCCTTTCTGACGCCATGGAATTATCCCATTCATTGCATATGATAAAGTAGACTTTCCACTTCCACTTGGACCTGCTAAAACTAATATTTCTCCCTCTTTTAATTTAAAAGAGATATTGGAAACGACAGGATTTAGATCTTTATTATCTCCATAGATAAAGGAGAAATTTTCAAAATCTAAAGCTATACTGCTATATGAATTAAAGTACAACACCACTCTAAAAAGTTGTTGGAACTCCAGCTTTAATTAAATAATTTTTAGTTGTTCGACCTAGTAAACCAGTAATCAGTATTCCAGAAATAAAAGCAAATATAAAAGCTAAAACCCATAACACCCAATGTAAGTACCATCGCTGATTAATAATCCAGAAAAATGGGGCTTGAAAAAAGTTCCCAAATCCCCCAGCAATACCCCATCCAAGTTTAGTTTCTCCTTCTCCAATCTTTTCCATTAACATGAAACCAATTATCAAGAATAATCCTTCCATTACATTTACGAGAATTATTAATAAACCCCATGCATCACCAAATAAAAACTCTAATACTCCCTTAGTAATCATGGTCAAAATTATAGTTGGTTTTTTCTTAGTAAGACCATAGACTATTGTTGCCCAGATGACATGGTGTCCACTCACTAATTGAGTACCGCCAGTCAAAGGATACCAAACTTTTATTAAAAGAGAAAATGGAATTAAACTTGAGATTATTCCGCCCATTACTCCGATTATTGTAGAATAGAGAAGATCAAGAAGAGTTAATCCTTTAGATTTCTCATGCAAATATCCTGATGGTTTATATTCATCTTTAGAATCTGATCCAATTGTATCTATATCTTCTATTTTCATTTTTAATGATTTCTTACTGAATAATTATTGTTTTTAAATATTTTATTGCATAATGTGTATTAGCTTTATCAGGAATTAGTTCATGATCAATTATACTTCTAAGTGGTCCATCATAATATATCGGCTCTCCATCTTTTTCATAGGCTATAATTATTTGTTCTGTATAATTTTCTGCAAGACTCAAGGGTAGAGATGTTTCAGCCCAGTACCCATCTCCTCCAATAAAAAGGAAACTTGATGCATCCTCATTCAATATATCTTCTACCTCCAAAATACTCCATAAGGAAGCACCAGAGTATATTTCATCAAATTCGTTACCTATAGCATTTAAAAAGTGGAAGGATCTATCTATAACTTGAGTATACTTATCAGATTTAACGTCAGAGACAGACATTTCTAATTCTCTATTAACATTTCCCTTAATAGTAAGAACTATTGTATCTTCTCCCCCAAATGTGGTTTTAATATGATATAAAGGATCAATATCTAAAAGAATAAAAGCATATAGACTTAACCAAAAAACTGACATTCCTATCAGTAATCCTGAAACCATTATATAGAAATTTCTTCTCTCCATTCTGTACTTTAACCTCCCTTGATTAACTTATTAATTTTTCTTGATATGACCACTAAAGCTATAATTGAAGAAGTGAAGAATAGAAACGTATTATAAGCAGAAATTTTTGCATGAGATTCAGGAAATTTTATATCTAATGCATGAGTCCAAGAAATCAAGTGATCTTCATGCTGTGCATCATTCATAATTCCCATATTAAACTTATAAATTTTGGATTGGTCAAACTGGATATCATAGGGATCATTTGTTGTTAATTTTCGTTTAATTTCAAGCGTGTACGAGGCATTAATTCTATATGTGTAAGCAATTTCGACATCTTCTGTTTCTAAACTTGGATCATACCACCCATAAGTACTAAAACATCTATCCCGACAATAATAAGATGAGCCATTAGCGGGAGAAGATGATAAACATGACCAATCCCAACTATCTACATCACCACCACCCATATCTAGAGTACTCATTCCACTTGGAAAATACGCGGAAAAATTTGGAACGTTTACATTCCAACAAAAATAAAGACCATCGTAGACACTGGTTCCTAGATCTGGTCTAGTGGTATTGTCAAACCATTTACATAATATAAGAAGGTGAGTATCTGTTATTACAAATGTTATATTTAGATAAATTACAGAAAAATCCGGACCATAAGATTCAGAAGCTAAAGGAATTATCAATGATCCATTTTCATTATTATTTGAGTGTTCTGTCCAAAAATTTTCATTTGATAATCCATCTAGATTAATAAAAGCTGTTTTTTCGTAATAAGGGAGGATACTTACAACTTTATGATAATCTTTACAATCTCCATCAGGAGGAAAGGCTAATACAAACGGAAATGTAATATTGATGCTAATTAAGATTGAAAGAAGTATCACAACAAACTTTAGAGAATTATTAATTTTCATATTTTACATTTCCAAAAGATTTGTTTTTTAAAATTAAAAAAAAAATAAATTTTTTGTTTAAAGGTAAAATCCTGATGGAATTGGTCCACTGTATGATGTAATTTCAATTCGAACTATATGCGAAAGATAAGTATTCCTTGGCCTTCCTGGAACAATCAAATAGAATGGACCACGATGATACCCACATGTGCGTCTATATGGCCAAATTGGATCTGTAATTCCCTGTCCTGTTTCCCCTAATTCTTGATCAGCATAGACTAAAGCCATCAAAAGGTCAGATTCAGGCATTGGAACTAAAGTTTCATTAATTAAATCTGCAGTTGTATTTAAGTAACCATCAGCCCATTGAGGATATGGAGGGACAATTCCATCTTCTATGTCTGTATTAGTATATCTAAGTTCTTTCTTTCCACCAAATGGCCATGGAGTTGCCCAGTCATCAGCAGACCAAAATCTAACTGTGTAATTCAAGCCAGCAGCTGATGTATGAGAAATTATTTCTGAAATATTTCTTGCCCAATAATGTCTATGGAAATCCCACCAATCATCTCTATCATAGTGATATTCATCATTATATTCATTTAATTTCATATTTGTAGGATCAATAGTATATTCTACAGTCCCATTTACTACAACCTCGACAGTCCAATTGCTCATAATCTCAACTTGAGATATATCATATATAGCAGATGGAAATTGTTTTCCAATAAATGTAAAATTACCCCAGTTTGGACCTAATGGAGATTCTCCTAGCCATTGTTTATTTGCAGCAAGAGCTACAATAATGGGATCTTCATCTCCATGATACATTCTTG
>JBHLRA010000206.1:0-5087 GCA_048883045.1 Candidatus Thorarchaeota archaeon
ACTGAGAATTCTCCTAAAACAGGATTCGAGAAAATAATTGATTATTTTAATCAAAATCTTGAGATAAACCATCCCATTGCTATTGCAAAAATTGTTGAAGATACAGGATTTTCTTGGAGTTTTGTAAAGAAAACATTAGCAAAAATAAATCAACAATATGTTGGATTTCATTTTGAAAAATCTGGAAGCACATGGATCATATGGAAGGATCGTGATCATCTGATTAAAAAACTTAATGATACTTGTTCTAGTTTACTAGATGAGTGATAAAAAAACAATAATCAATTATATTATTGAATATTGAATTAACGTAATCCATTTTTATTGTCTTTAGGATATTTTTCCCGTATCTAGAAATTGAACTTCAGATTTTAACTTACTTTTTATTGCCAAATTCCAAGTAAAAATTTATTTTTTTTTGAATATAACTTTGTAAGTATTGTAATTCTTCAATACCACATCTATCTATTAAATCCAATAAATTCTCTGACCAGGATTCCGTACATTGTTCACACTCAAATATAAAATCAAGATTTCCTATTTGTTTTTTTTTATCCATTATATCTTACTTTATCAATTTAATAAAATTTGTAGGAGATTTGATAGAAATATAACCTGCAACGAATACTCAAAAAATTTTCTCTTATAATTGAAAAAAATATTTGTTCCTCGTTCTTTTCTAAAATATATTTTATTTGGAAGCAATTCTTCAACAACTCTAAAAAATATCCGATTATCTTTCATCCATAAACGATCTGCCATAATATTGATTTGATCTCTTAATCCTGTGCTATATATTTGAAAAGCTGAAAGTGCATGTAAATTAAACTCCATACCATTTTATTGATAAATATTAATTTAAACTGCTGTATTTAAAGAAAAAAATTGGATTTAAATCAACGGTATCTTTTTTAATCTTTTTTAATTTCACTTAGTGTGAATTTAGTGTGAAGTTTCACACTAATAATAAAAAATAACTTACATGGTTAAAATAAATGAAAGTGGAAAAATCGAGCCAAGATCTCGAAAATGAAGTAATATACGCAGGTTTATGCATACATTGTGGAAGTTGCAATGCTTTTTGTCCGCACATGGATTTTAACAAAGAAACAGGAGAAGCATTTGTTGTAGATGAATGTGCTGAAACTGTAGGGCTCTGTTACAATTCTTGTCCAAGAAATTTCCTCCCTATATCAGAAATTGAACAAAAATTATTCGGAAAAACGCGTATTGATTTAGCTGTTGGAGTTTATAATGATATAATTCAAGTTAAATCAAAAAATAAGGATGATATTTTATATAATCTCGTAGTTGCTGCCTTTAAAGCAGGGATTGTTAAGCACATGGTCCTAAGTGAAGTTAAAAGCAAAAAACCACCCGTAGCATTCCCTATTGTTGTAGATAATGCAAGGGATGCAAAAAAGTACATACCTAAGGCCACAATGGAGAATGCAGGACCATTAATTACAGGCATTGGACAAGCTTATAGAGAGTATAAGAGAGATATTGGGATCCTTGCTAATCCTTGCCATCTCCAAGGACTTGCTAAAATCCTTGTATCTGATTTTAACACGGGAGCAGAACGTACAACCTTGAGAATAGCTTATGCCTGCTCATCTGGTGGAATGACAGGGTGTAAATATTGCACAGATTTCTCTGGAGAATTTTCAGATATTTCATACTCCCCCTGGGGAGCTCCAAAAGGTTCTGGTGAAGCTTTTCTAATAATAAGAACAGAAGTAGGGCAAAAATTAGTCGATACAGCGGTTAAGAATAAATTACTTGAGATTACTGATCCTCATCCAGATTTATCAGAAATGAAAAAATTTCTTAATAAGAAACGTAAAAAGAATTTCTTAACTCTCCTTGGAAAGGATTTAATAACTGCTAAATATTTAGATCTTAAAGTTGATGAGTTAAAAGATATTCTTGAAGATTAAAACTACTTTTTACTAAATTTCTTTTATAATATTTTTTTAGTTTTTTTAATTTTGAGAAGATATCAGCTCAATAAATCCTTCTTTCTTAAAATCAAACGAGTAAGTGTTTCAAAAATCATTTTATTGTTTTCTCCGCTTTTCGAAGAGGTTTCAAAAAAAAAATCCATATTGTATTTTTCTTTGAATTCGTTAGCATCTTCATAATCTACGTTTCTTCTTATGTCTGCTAAATCAAGTTTTTCGCCCACTAGAATAAAAATAGGATTATCTGCATTGTTATTCACAATATTATACCATTCTTCTAAAGAATCAAAACTAGTCCTACGAGTAATATCATAACATAGAAGGCAACCAGTCGCTCCTCTAGAATAATTTGGTAAAAAAAGTCTAAAACGTCTTTCACCAGCGAAATCCCAAATCTGGAGTCTCACGTCAAAAGAATTATCAATTTGAACATCATATGTCGCCAAATCTGTACCTATAGTTATTTTTTGCGGAATAAATTGACCTGTTGTCAATCTTTGAACCATGGTACTTTTACCTACTCCTCCATCTCCTACTACAACGATTTTAAATAAAATTTTTCTCTGAGCCATGATCCAGAACCTAAAGTTTTTTGAGAGCTAGTTAATAATAATATAAATGGCGCTCTAATAAATTTTTATTCTGTTTTCAATTGTTCTTTTATTTTATTATTTAAGGATTTAAGATTCTCAATGATTTTAATTTGAATATTTCTTGGTAAAGGTTCAATAACTTTTTCAAGCTTTTCTTCATTAAAGTTGTTTATTACTTTATAATTGAAAATATGAACCAGAATTGTTATAATGGGCGATATAAAAAGAATCATATATAATAAGTATGAGAAATTTATTAATTGGGCTCCAGGAAGAGAGAGTTGCATTCCTAAAGTTGGATTGCTATTTATCAGAAATATAGAAATCAAATTAAGAATGTTCAAAATTATAAAAACTAAGAGATTAATAACAGAAATGATTTTATAACTTTTCAGTTTTAAAAAAGAGATAACATTTTTAGAATCAATTGAAATTTGAGAATCAAATCTACTCTCTATTCCATTAATTAGAATTTCAAACCTTGCAAATTTCCATAAATCAATGAAAATCCAGAAAAATGTAAAAGTGAACGAGAAAGTAAGAATGCTTATAAAAAAAGAATAATAATTATTGACTAAATGAGGATTATATAACGATTCTGCACCTAACCAGAAAATCAATATCAATTGAAATTGTGCCGAGAAAAAAAATCGGTTAGCATTTCTTACCTCAGAACCTAAAGGATTATAAACAATTTCACTCTTTTCAAAAAACGCTTTTTTCTTATTAACACTTAGAATTCTAAAAAATAGGGAAAAAGTAAAAGTTATTATTGGGAATAATAAAAAGAAAATATTATCCCAAACTTGTGAGATGAGTAAAAGAAAAAGAAAAGTGAATAATATTAAATCTCGTAAAATGCTCTCGGAGAGCAAATCTTTTATTGATAAATATTGATTTTCATGATTTTTTTCATTCATTTTCTTATTAAAATATATGAAATAAATAAATTTTTACTATTTTATATTAGAAAATTCAAATTTTAAATGTAAGTATTTGGCTCTTTTCTAATATCCAAAAGATTTTAATTAAGCATACTCTTTTATTCCACATATATCTCAAACACATTAGTATTTTAAGTGTGTGTAGAAATTATGAGTACTGAACCTAAGGATATTAAAAAAACTGCATTATATGATGTTCATGTAAAAAAAGGGGCGCGAATGGTCAGTTTTGCTGGATGGCAGATGCCTGTTCAATATGAAAGCATAATTAAGGAGCATGAAGCAGTTCGTTCTTATGCGGGAGTATTTGATATTTCACATATGGGTGAATTTATCCTTAAAGGCAAAGATGTAATTGATTTTCTTCAATATATAATGATAAATGATTTAAATTTACTAAAACCATCTAAAGGTCAATATTCTTGTATGTGCTATGAAAACGGAACTGTTGTAGATGATCTTGTATACTATGAAGAAACTCCTGAGCGTTTTAGAATGATAGTAAATGCAGCTAATGTTGAAAAAGATTTACAATGGCTAAATGAGCATATTGGAGAATATGATGTTCAAATTACAAATCTTTCAACTATTAGATCTCGTTTAGCATTTCAAGGACCGAAAGCGGATGAATTTCTCCAACCTCTTGTTGATACTGATCTTTCACAAATTAATAGGTTTTTCTTTACCCATTGCAATTTGAATAATAAACCAATATTTATAGCAAGAACAGGATATACTGGTGAGCGCGGATTTGAACTCTCTTTTGAGAACAATTTCGCAATAGAAATATGGAATGAGCTTCTTAATACTGGAGCCAGTCCGGCTGGTTTGGGAGCGAGAGATTCTTTAAGATTAGAAGCATGCTATTCATTATATGGGCATGAGATAAGTGAAACTATTACGCCTGTTGAGGCAGGCCTTAGTTGGTTAGTAAAGCCAAAAGAAGGAATCAATTACATTGGAAAGAACGTATTAATAAAACAAAAATCAGAGGGAACAAAAAGAATAATAGTTGGCTTAAATTTAATTGATAAAGGAGTTATTAGAGAAAGTTATAAAATCTTTAAAAATGGTGAAGAAATTGGATTTGTCACCTCAGGTGGATATTCTCCTACCCTAAAAAAGACCATTGCTTTAGGACTTGTAAATAAACAATATCAGGACATTGGAACCGAAATAGATATTGAGATTCGTAATAAATTCGTAAAAGGAAAGATAGTTTCTACACCTTTTTATCGGAATGTGTAAAAAAGAAAAAAATTTGTGATGAATATGGACTATGAATTCCCTGAAGGGTTAGAATATACATCAACTCATGAATGGATAAAAATTGAAAATTCAATTGTTACAGTTGGAATTACTGATTTTGCACAACATCAGTTAGGTGATATAGTGTTTATAGAACTTCCTGAAGTGGGAATGGTATTCGAAAAAGGAAGTATTGCGGCAGAAATAGAATCAGTAAAAGCTGTAGGTGATTTATTGATGCCGTTATCAGGAGAAATTGTTGACATTAACCAAAACCTTGTTGATGATCCAGGACTTGTAAATTCTTCTCCATTTTCCGAGGGATGGATGATAAAGAT
>JBHLRA010000207.1:0-5082 GCA_048883045.1 Candidatus Thorarchaeota archaeon
TATAGAAATTACAATTTTATTCCAATCACATTTATAAAAAACAAATAGTATTAGAAATTCAAATAAAATCATGAGAACTTAAGTTTTTACTATGCGTAATGAAGATTTAATGAAACTTTTAGCAGCTCTGGGGGCTATATTAAGTTTAATTGAAGCAATTTTGGGATTTGATGATAGAAATTTAGATAGTTCAAGAATTATCTTATTAGTAATATCGATTATTTTAGCAGCGATTATATTATTAAGTATAATAATTCCTCATAAATTCACAGAATTAAATTGGATAATATGTGTTGTCATAGGAATTATAATGATCATCTACACCAGTTTAATTGGAGGAATTTTAGTATTAATCGCTGGTTTTGTTGGATATACTGAAAGATAAAGTAATTTTTATAAATGGAGCCAGCGATGGGATTTGCACCCATGACGCTAAAAGCAACGGCTCTGCAGGCCGCCTCCTTAACTACTAGGATACGCTGGCTTTAGATTTTTTCAGTTCTACTACACAATTTCGATATTATTATATAAATATTTATTATTGTTCTAATTTTAGTTTTGTCATTTTTAGATATTATTCATTTTTTTACATTATTTTATATTATTCTACACGATTAGTATTATAAGGAATTTAGGTATGAGATTATCTGTATAAATGATTAAAATTTCATTTCGAGATCTTACTTTATTAACTAAGAATCAAATTAAACAAGCAAGTCACATTATTAGCGAAGCATTTTTTAATGATCCATTGATGACTTTTTTGTTTCCAAGAACCAGAGAAAGAAAATATAAATTGTCGTTAATGATGGAATTATTAATTCGAATTGGAATAAAATATGGAGTAGTTAATGTAACATCCTCTAATTTAGAAGGTGTTGCTGTATGGTTACCTTCCAACAAGGCAAAAATTACTCCATTAATGGGGCTAGTTAATGGAGGAATTTCATATTTCTTTAAAATTGGGAGTAAAATTATCAAGAAACAAAATAAGTTTTATAGATTTACTTATTCTAAACATAAGGAACTCATGCCTTTATTTCATTGGTACTTATCAATTATTGCCATAAATCCTTCATATCAAGGAAAAGGATATTCTAAAATTCTATTAAATTCTATGTTTGAGCAAATTGATAAACAGAAGTTGCCATGCTTTTTAGATACTAATAACAAGAATAATATACCAATATACAAACGATTTGGGTTTGAAACTATTGAAGAATATGAAATACCTAATAGTGATTTATTAAATTGGGTTATGATAAGAGCTTCCAAATGAGTAGATTATACTATATTAAGGAAAAACATATATGTCTTTAAATTTTAACTTATTCTTGATTTAATTCCTCTCAAAATGTCGAAATGATAAATAACCAAAAAAGTAAAAAAAAAGCATTAATCGGGCTTGGTTTAGTATCAGGTGGTTTGGACAGTTTAGTTGCTTGTCATATAATGCAATTGCAAGGAATTAATGTTATTGGTTTAAATGTTAAATCACCTTTTTGCCAATATAATAAAGAATCTACTCAAACGGAATGCAATTTAGATTTATTTCAAGATAAACTTGGAATCAAAATACATTACTTACCATTAGAAGAAGATTTTCTAGAAATAATTCAAAATCCTAAATATGGATATGGAAAACACTTGAATCCTTGTATAGATTGCAGAATTTATATTTTAAAGAAAGCAAAAGAATTCATGAAAGATATTGAAGCAGATTTGATATTCACTGGAGAAGTACTTAATCAAAGACCAAAATCTCAACACTTGAAGGCTCTTAAAATTGTAGAAAAAGAATCAGACCTTGAAGGAAAATTATTAAGACCATTATCAGCTCTCCATTTAAAACCAACTATTTATGAGGAACAAGGATTAGTAGATAGGAAAAAATTATTAGGAATAAGGGGAAGAAGCAGAAAAATCCAAATGAAAATAGCCAGAGAGCAAGGATTATTAGAAAATTATTATGCTTGTGGAGGATGTTTATTAACTGATGAAAACTTTGCGAATCGTTTAAAAGATTCATTAAAATTTAATAGAAAACTAAGGCTAGAAGATATTCCTATTTTGAGAATTGGTAGACATTTTCGATATAAAAATACTAAAATAATTGTTGGTAGAAATGAAAAGGAAAATAATATTTTGCTTAGACTTAAAAAGCCAAATGATTTAATCCTTGAAGTTAAGGGATATCCCGGACCTATAACAATTATTCAAGGAGATTATAACGATGAATCTTTGTATTTTGCTGCCAAACTAACTCTAAGATATTCAGATTCAAATCAATTAAATGGCAAAGTAAAATATGGAACTAAATATGAAGAATTTAACAATGAAATGCTTGTTGAAATCAAAAATAATGACGAATTGAAAGCGTATTTTTTATAAACTAGATTTATCTCGTATATCACTAAAAAATTTATGGAATTACATGGTGGAACGATATGGTTTAAATCTGAAGGATGAAATAAAGGTATAAATTTTCACTTCACAATCCCTATAAAAAAATAAAGATATAAAATTTATAGAATTTTATGATTAAGTTTTATATCTGTAGAAGAACTGGACTCCTAATTTTTTATTAAACCTCGTTGTATTATATTAATCAAAAGAAATAATCTATAATTTACTTCAAAAACATAAATAAATCGAAGGAAAAAAATGAAGGAAATTGAAGAAAATGGAGATCTTGAAGATATTCCTGAAATAAAAAAATACTTCATGAGAATATATACAATTTTATCTAAAGAAATCAGAGAGAAATTAAAACGTTTAAATCTTACTAATGAACAAAAAAAGAAAATTAAGAAAGAAATTACCTTTTTACCTAAAGATAAACAAACAGAATATTTAGATGAATTATTCCAGCTTTATAACTAAAATAAAATAGCTAATTTTTAATTCTATTTTTATAGCAAAAATTCTATTAATATTAAATTATTAGCTTTTAAAATTAGAAAATATAAGAAATAACTGTTCCTTAAGATTCAGTTATTAAATATCGATAACAAATTTTTTTAATAAAAATACTTTTACCTTTTTAAGATTATCAATCAATTTGTTTGATCAAACACGTTAAAGAAAATTCCTTGTTTTTTTACAAAATCGCAAGTCAATTTTTAAACAATATAGGGGATAAAAGATAATCATGAGTGAAAATGTAGAGAAATATATAAAAAGAAAAGTTTATAAATCCACAAGTTCGAGAATTGCGCAAAGATTTGTGGATGCAGGTTTAGAGAAAATAAGAGCATGTATCAACTGCGGAACTTGTACTGGAAGTTGTCCAAGTGGACGTCGAACAGCATATAGGACTCGTTCTGCAATCCGTCGTGCGTTAACAGGTGATGAATCTGTTTTACAAGACATTGATATTTGGATGTGTTCAACGTGTTATTATTGTTATGAAAGATGCCCTCGTGATATCCCAGTAACTGATATGATTATCAAACTTCGAAATATTGCTGTAGAAGAGGGTTTTATTTTAGATTCACATTTCGGATTAGCTAAAAATATTTTTTTTGCCACTGGACATGGTGTGCCCGCAAGTGGAGAAGCAAATAAAAAGTGGAGAGATTTAAGAGAATCATATGGATTACCTGCATTACCACCAACAGTTCATTCTTATCCTGAAGCTGTAAAAGAGTGCCAAGAGTTAATGAGAGCTGTTGGTTTTGAAAAATTATTGGATAATGCAGCAAAATTAAAAGAAGAAAGAGCAAAAGCAGAAAAAAAGAATAATGAGGAATAAATATGAGTAAAGATTATAAATGGCGATATGGATTTTTTTTAGGATGTGTAATTCCTAATCGTTATCCTATGATTGAAGCTTCAATAAGAAATGTTTTTGATCATCTTGGCGCTGAGCTTTTAGATTTGCCTGGAGCTTCATGTTGTCCTGCTCCTGGTGTATTTAGAGCTTTTCATATACCAACTTGGTTTGTAATCGCTGCGAGAAATATTTCAATCGCAGAAGAGCTAGGTGTAAGTCCAATTACTGGTTGTAATGGCTGTTATGGAACCCTTAGAGATGCTTGGTACGAGCTTGAACATGATTATGATAAAAAAAAAGAAGTTAATGAATATCTAGCAAAAATTGGAAGGAAATATAGTGGTAATCTTGAACCAAAACATATTGTTCAAGCACTATATCTCGATATGGGGTTAGATTATTTAAAAGATTTCATTAAATTGAAATTCACAGATTTAAAAGTAGGCGTACATTATGGATGCCATATAGTCAAACCAAGCGAAAAAAGACCATGGAACGGTGAATATGAAGCTCCTCAATTTCTTGATGAGATTGTTGAAATAACCGGTGCTAAAAGTATAGATTATAAAGATAAATTTATGTGTTGTGGAGCAGGAGGAGCAGTTAGAACTGCTGTGAAAGAAGTTGCAGCAGATTTTACACGAGAAAAATTAGTAAATATGAGAGATGCAGGTGTAGATATTATAGTGAATTGCTGTCCCTTTTGCCATCTTCAATTAGATTTAGGTCAAGTTGAAGTAAATAATTTTTATGGAGATATTATTGGAGAACCATTCCACATTCCAGTAATATATATTACTCAACTGTTAGGAGTTGCATTTGGAATGGATCCTAATTTATTGGGTTTAGTTAAAAATCATGAATTACAAGGTGTTTCTCCTTTTATTTCAATCGATCCATTTTTGAACATAGTTAAAGAACAATTAATATAGGAGGAAAAAAATGACAGAAACTAAGAAAGAAATTATAGTCACTGGTAATGAAAGACCTAGAATTGGAGTTTACGTATGTCATTGTGGTATAAATATTGGTGGTGTTGTTTCAGTTCCAGATTTAGTAGAATATGCAAAAACACTTCCAAACGTAGTACTAGCGAAAGAATATAAATTTATGTGTTCTGATAATGGTCAAAAGATGATTAAAGAAGATATTGAAGCGGGATTAGTCAATAGAGTAATAGTAGCAGCATGTTCTCCGAGAATGCATGAACCAACCTTTAGAATTGCATGTAAAGAAGCTGGGTTGAATCAATTCTTATTTGAAATGGCAAATATACGAGAACATTCTACTTGGGTTCATATGAGAGA
>JBHLRA010000208.1:0-5079 GCA_048883045.1 Candidatus Thorarchaeota archaeon
TCAATTCTAATATAGAAATTTTCTCCTTCAATCTTGAATTCTAAGATTTTATCTTCAATTCTATCGATATATCTTTTAATATTTTCACCAGCCTCTGCTAAATCACCAGATACTTCAAGAATTTCTCCACTTTTCATCTCAAGTAATTGCCTTTTGGTTTTTGCAACAGGCATAGGACAAACAAGGTTAGAACAATCTAATTTATATGAATCTGACATTTTTTAAATTACCTCCTTAATTTTAAGTAAAAATAATATTATCTGCTTCTTCACACATTTCAACGAATCCATGCATCGAAATTTTTTGAATTCCCTCTATCATTTCATCTTCAGTCAATCCACGTGCTTTCATACATACACCACAAGCTTTCACATTTGCACCTTCAGATATGACATCCGTCATCCATTTTCCTACGTTATCATAGGTGGAAGGATCTTGATTTTTCTTACCTACAAAAATACCATCCTCAACCAAAAATATGTTAACTTTATGCTCTTCTAATAAAGCAGTATAAGCAAATCTTAGCATTGTGTATGGACGTTCACTAGTGTAAGCACCATCTCCAATAGCAATTGTAAATGTTTTCTTTTTCTCTACCATTTCTTATCATCAATTATAATTCTTTTTTATGAAAACTATTTTAAGCGTAATTAAACAAAAAATAGATAAAATATTAATTTTTTCGTATTAATTTATTGAAAAAATCGATAAATAAAAATACTAGTATAACCTAGGATATTAGTAAAGAATGCACTTTTTATGTGAATAATTGTATGCATATCGAATACCTAAGAAACTTTATTAAATTAAGCCATTATAAAAGTTTTTCAAAATTAGCAAATGAACTTCCTATTTCACAAAGCACATTATCGCATCAAATTTCTCAGATAGAAAAGGATTTTGGAGGAATAGTGCTAATTGATAGAAGTACTAAGAAATTTGAAATAACCAAAGCTGGAAAACTTCTACTTGAGCATGCAGAACAAATAATAAAGTTATATGATAATTGTAAACTAGAAATTTCAAAATTTAAAGATCAGACTGAAGAAGAAATTATTATATCAGCTTCAACTATTCCTGGATCTCATATCTTACCGAGATATATAGCGGATTTTCGAAATAGAAATCAAAATGTAAATTTCAAAGTTTTAATTAATAATTCTCAGAAATCTATTGAAAATTTAAAAAATGGATTAGTTGATTTCGCAGGTATTGGTAATTTTATGAGTTACAATGAAAAAACCTTCGATTTTATTATACTCGGTGAGGATGAATTAAAATTTATATGTTCTCCTAATCATGAATTGCTCAAAAAAGGAAACGTAATTGATTTTGAAGACCTAATCAAATATCCTTTTGTGTGGAGAGAAAAAGGTTCTGGAACGAGAGAAACATTTCAACAGCAATTTTCAAATTATGAAAAGTTAGATATTGAATTAGAAATTAATGATAATGACTCGATTATATCTACTGTTAGCGATTCTAATTATATTGGCATCATGAGTGAATTTATGGTAAATAAAGCTGAATTAGCAGGTTTAATAAAATCTTTAAAAATTAAGAATTATCCTATCATCGCAAAAAGACCTCTATATTTTGTTAAACTAAAAAATAAAAAGTTAGGAAAACTACAAGAGAAATTTTGGGATGAATTAAAGTCAATAATTTAAGGAGTATAAAAAAAAGTAATAAAATATTAATACTATTTGATTAAAACTCCAGTCTGATCGAAATTCAAAAAAGCACTTATTTTTTCTTTAAGTGGATAAATTCCTTCTTTGAACAATGTTATTAAGAATATAGCTATAAATACAATTGATCCTAACCCTGGTGCAAAACCACTCAAGATGTCAACAAAAGAAGATGTTGGGTCCCAAGAGAAGAGTGTATATACTAATGAAATTCCAGCTATTATAATTGAAATAAAAGATATTATTGCAGCAGCCTTTCTACTAAGGTTTAAATGTATTGGACCAAGTTCGAGTCGAAAGTATTTTGGTTGTACTATAATCGATAAAATAGTATGACTAATTACTTGCTCTTCAAATTCAATATAAACGTTTAAAAATCTCCTCTCACTCTCTTTTTTTTTCTTTTTCTTCTTCTTCGATTTGAGTGGCATAATAGAAAAAATCATGACAGGGGGATTAACAGCATCTTTCTTAACTTCGACCTTACCAAATATTGGATGCACTTCGAATCCTTCTCCCTCAATCTTAAGATCCAAAACTGGGGGCTCTGCCTTCTTTGTGACTATTGTGAATGTTGTTTCATAAATAGTTTTTCCCTCCTCGTCTACTATCTTCAATTCTTTGTGCGAAAAATACACATAAAATAAATAACTTCGTTGTTCCATCATAACTGAATAATATTGAAGCCCCATATTAATTTCATATACAGTTGGCTGAGGTTCTTGAGGAATAACCATAGATGGTTCGGCTACTGGTTTTGGTGGAGGGGCACCAGGACCAGCTAAAGCTTCTGAAGCTGGAGAGGGGGGAGGGACTGCAGGTGCAGGACTTTTAGTCGGTGGTCCACTTGGAGGTGCAGATGGAGCACCTGCTGCAGGAGGTGGTGATGGATATGCTCTTGATTTTTTCTTTGCTTTTGGAACTTCTTTAATTCTACGAGATTCTTCACTTTTTCTCTCATCTCTTTTTAAAGCTTTCTCCTCTTCAATATACTCATCTTTAAATTTAACATCATCATCGAAAGATCTTAATTCTTCGAGATCTTCATCTAGAATTTCTTCTTCTCTAAACTTAAATAATTCTTCTTCAATTACATCTCTAATTATAGGTTTTTCTTCTGGTTCCTCCTCAATTTCATATTCAATTTCTTTTTCTTCAACCCTTAATTCTCCTTTATCTTCCGGTTTTTCTTCTTTCTTTTCAAGTTTCTTCTTGCTTAATAATTTTAGATTTTTCAATTTGGTGGTTTCAGGGATTCGAGTGTTCGTAACAAAATCTACAAAAGATACATCTGCACGTTTTAATTGAGTATCTCCTAAAGAAGCAAAAATATCATCTAAAATTAAACTAAGCCTTACTGATTTCTTATAAATCCCTACAAACATGAAATCTATAATCTCTACCGATAAAACACTTGATTTTTTATCATAGAATATCCTATTAGTTGGAATTTCAAGACTAATAATACTTTTTAATGATTCCAATCTCAGTCTTACCTCTTTTTTCCTTTAATGAAGTCGTATTTGATTTTTAATAATTAATAATCAATTTTTAATAAATTTTTACAATGATATTATACCTAATATAGTTATTAACTTCTTTATATCAGATAAAAATCGTTGATCTGCATAAGATACTCAAAATAATTTTAAATTTATTAAGGATTCAAACAAAGTACTATTAGGTACCTAAAAAAAGTGATAATATTGGAAGGTAAATACATTTTAACCCATGATTTGGGAACATCTGGAAATAAGGCTGCTTTATTCGACTTAAATTTAGAACTTATTTCTCAAACAAAGGAAGATTATCCTTTATTTTATCCAAAACCAGGTTGGGCAGAACAAAATCCAGAAGACTTTTGGAATGCTGTCAAAAAAGCAACTAATACAATTATCCAACAGAGTAATATTACACCAGATGAAATTTTAGCACTAGTTTTTGATTGTCAAATGAATTGTACTATTCCTATTGATAATGAAGGAAATGCGTTAATGAAGAGTATAAGCTGGTTAGACACACGAGCAGCTCAAATAACAAAGATGTTTTCAAAAGGTTTAATCAAAATATCAGGATATGGATTAAAAAAACTTTTAATGTTTCTCAAAATCACTGGAGGTGCTCCTGGACACAATGGAAAAGATCCTATCTCTCACATTTTATGGATTAAAGAAATTCACCCAGATATATATGAAAAAATTTACAAATTTTTAAGTGTAAAAGATTATATTATTTATAAATGCTGCAAAAAAGCAGTTACCTCAAGAGATTTAGGAAATACTACTTGGATGATGGATAGTAATCCTGACCAATTTGAATGGTCTGATAAAATTCTAAAAAAATTCAAAATTGATAAGGAGAAATTACCAGAAATAAAAAAATCTACTGAAATCGCAGGTGAATTAACCAATGATGCTTCAGATGAACTAAACTTAAAATCTGGAATTCCTATTTTTGTGGGTTCTGGCGATTTAACATCAGCAGCAATAGGTTCAGGTGCTATTTCAGGTAATAAATTTATGCTATGTTTAGGAACAGCAGATTGGGTAGCAGCCCACACATCACAAAGAGTTAAAGATCTCTTTCATTTTACCGGTAGCATAACTTCTTCTCAAGAAAATTATTTATGTATCTCAAAACAAGAAACTGGTTCGATCTGTCTTGACTGGATTGCAGAAAAAATGTTTGTGGGTGAGATGGAAAGATATAAAGAGAATCCTAATGAATTTTACATATATTTAGATTCTCTAATTAATGATGTAGAAGTAGGCTCTAAAAACCTAATTTTTACACCATGGATGTTCGGAGAGAGAAGTCCTATCAATGATCCAAATGTTAGGGGAGGGTTTTATAATCTTAGCCTTGATCATACAAAACATGAAATTTTGAGATCGATTTATGAAGGAGTTGCTTACAATATAAAATGGGCTTTGATATATGTGGAAAAATTATTAGGCAAGGGTGATGAGATAAACTGCATTGGAGGGGGAGCAAAATCTGATATATGGTGTCAGATTCTAGCAGATGTTGTTAATCGAAAAATAGTCCAGATGGAAAATCCCGCTTTGGCTGCCGCAAAAGGTTCAGCAATAATCTCAATGGTGGGTTTGGGGAATCTAAAGAAATTTTCAGATGCCATCCCTATGATAAAAGTCAGAAAAATCTTTATACCCAATACCGATAATCAAAAAAAATATGACACACTTTTCAATGAATATATAAACATCTACAAACGAAATAAAAAAATGTTTAAAAATCTAAATCTCTAAAATAGGATTTAAAGGTTGGAATCTCTTCTTTAATGTCCTTTGCTTTTTCTATATTTTTGTTGGACTGAATAATTTTATTAATAGCTTCTTCAACTAATTCAAGATCCTTATACGCATTT
>JBHLRA010000209.1:0-3520 GCA_048883045.1 Candidatus Thorarchaeota archaeon
ATCTCTTTTATTATGAAGCAGAAACAAGCCTTAGTGTATTAATCGATCCATATCAATCTATAGTTGGAGGGAATCCTTCAGCAGCTTGGTGGTATTACATTATTGCCCCTTATGAAATCGATTACGCTCAGATAAAAATCACGTGGAATATTGACGAGGTTTCCGAATTTGAAGCAGAGGATGAATATCAGGTAATTGCACGTATAAATAATAAATATATTGATGGAAGAAATCCGATTGCTGAGAGTGGAGAATATATTCCATTTAACGGTTCCAGTGAAGCTTTAATGGTGTATGACGATCCAAAAGTTATAGGTCCTATTAGCCACGGCACAATTTCAAGAACGTATAATATAACAGATTTAATTAATGGGTTAGTCGGGATAAATAAATTTGATTTTGGCGTATGGGCTAAAAATCCAAGCCATTATGGAGATAGGGATATGATCCTTGCAAATTTTGAATCTATCGAAATTATGTTTAACACATCGACCAAATATGAGGTTGCTACTTTAAGTTATAAATATAAATTAATTGATGAGGATCACAATGGATATAATCCGTTTTTATTAAACAATAAGGCCTCTCTTTTCTTATACTTAAGAGATATAAATACTAACGACGTAGAGTTAATTAGAGTACTTCCATTTTCAATGACAACAATAAGTAATCAAGAATTTCATGAAACACCATGGATTTACATGAACTTTAGTATTTCTGATAGATATCAAGAGATATTAAAAGCTAATGATTTAGAGTTTAAAATTGGGATTTTTTTTGAAGGAAATTACTATGATAGAATTGATTATTATCATTATCTCGATGATGTTACCTTTAAGATAAACTATAATCAATCTGTTATTAATCCTCAATTAAAAATTAGAATAGATGAATCTCCTTGGTACAATGTAACTAATCCGATCTATAATGTAAATACATCTGATTGGCTGAGTGGACAAAGTCATAGTTTTCAATTCACTACGGATGCTCCAAGCTATTATAATAGATTGTATCTTAATGTAAAATCCGATTTGGATATTTATCATATCAATGATTTTCCTAATGGAGCTAGCGCAAGTTATTCTATACGAGGAGCAAATGCATTACAAGGAATATGGAATATAACTTATGATAACACAATTTCGTATAGCTATCTTTTATGGGAGAATTATTCTAAATACTTTAATTTATCTTCCTATTCAATATCATTCATAGATATGCCGGCATTCGATTTTGAAGGCTCTGACAGTACTAACTGGGATATTTTCAGTGCTATATCCCCTAATTTTAATAATTATTCACCTAACCTCTTTAGATTCAATTATTCCGGATATGCAAATAATCAAAGTGCCTTAATATTCGATGCTTACAGAACAGGAAACTGGACAGTTCAAGGAAACCAACCCAACTATATAACCAATTGTCTTTTTAATACAACAAATAGTTATTTAGGGTACCCATTGTACTACACAGATGAGATTATGGAATATAATTTTACTGTATTAGAATCAACTAAAGGGAACTATTCCATTGGTTTATACAATAGTACTGGTGATCTTATGAGTGAATTCCCAAAATATTACTCTTCTAATGGGCTGAATATTATTGGAACAATAGATCTTGCAGAAAAATATACAGTTGGTCAGTACTACCTGTACATAAAGTGGAATGATACAGCTTCTAATCCAGCAAGTACATTACGGTTTGGTTCAATAATTAAATCATTTGTTGTTTTTAACAATACTTATGCTCAATTTACAAAGGAAACGCCCCAAGTCTCATCTGGAGAAATTGCAGAATTTGCTTTAAATTATACAACATATAAAGGATGGGGTATTCCAAATGCTACCATTTTGGTGTATGAAAATTCAACGGGCACTATAAATTATTGGGGAGTAGCATGGTCAGGAGCCTATCAAGTTGGAGAGATCACATATTTAGGAAATGGTAATTACTCCATTCCACTTATCACAGATTTTGCGCCAAATGGAACATATCCATTGTTCTTCTATGTTTCAAAATTTCCTAACAAACCCCAAATTCTATCTACTACTTTGCAAGTATCTGCTATGGGTACAATATATTTTGATATTTTATCAGGTGCATATAAGGATGTCTCGGAGTGGATTATTAATGCTGATAACATACCTTATGTAAATGATACTATAAATAGTGTTATTAGAATTAATTTAACAGATTCTGGAATCCCAATCACAGGAGGTTCAGTGATAGGTCATATCGGAGACTCAGAGAACTTTTTTGAAGCAGAAGAAATTGGATTTGGTTTATATGATATAACTCTTGACACTACAGGGTTTAATGCAACACAAAAGATAGGGAATAATTATGTTGGAAATGAAACACTGGAAATCAGATGTAGTGCAGGTGGGTACAATCTTTTCAAGGGATATGTCACTATATTTATAGATAAAATTCCAACAACTATCGCACTCCAAAATATTGAAAATGTATATGAAAAAGGAACTATTACAGTAAGCTCTATAATGGAGAATCAAATAGATCCAACTAATCCACAACCCAATAATTACGGGAATTTAAAATATTATATTTTTAATGAGACATCTGAAAAGCTAAATGGATCTTTAGATTTTCTTCTAAATGGTGTTTATCAAAAAGATATCTCTTTATCAAGCCTTTCAACAGGAGAATATAGTATATATATTAATGGAACTGCTTTTAATTGCGAGAATAGTAGAAGTAATACTATTAATTTTACAATATTACCACAATACACAACAAATCTAGATATAACTGTTCCAGAAAAATTAAGGATATCAAAGGAGTTCCAAATTAAAACAATTTTAAGTTATGCAATAAATGCAACACCGATTCAAAGTCAAACTATCTATCTAAACATCTCAATTGGCCAAGAGGATAATTTCCTTGTAACTACTACTACGGATTCTCTTGGAATTAGTACTTATGATTATATAATTTCCTCTCAATATAAGGACCAGAATATGACCATTGAGGCTATTTATGAAGGTCAACAAAAAATAGCTGCCTCGTATAATAGTGTTATTAAGACAATTTATGGCAAATTACCTATTCAAATGGAAATATATGATTTTCCAAGTGTTGTAAGAGTAGGATACTCTGTAACGTATGGTTTAAGAATAAATATAAGCGATAGTGGAGAAACCCTCCAAAACAAAGTAATTCTATTTTCAGCATATTATAATGGTGATTTTACTAGTCCAATTATCACATTTCTACTTTATACAGACATCGTTGGTCAATGTGAATATACTATAACAGAAATAGAGGATAGAAATGATAACATTACTGTGTATTTCGAATACCTTGGTTCAACTACTTTATCATACAATATAACATCGAGGACTGATATAATCGAACCAAAATGGAGTTCTAATTTTACTGTTCAACCTTTACCAAGTATAATAAGGCACGGTCAAACCATCGATTTTGATATGCTGTTTTCTTGTGAAAATAGTTCTATTAGCTTAATGAATCTACCTGTTCTTTTTATATTTATGTA
>JBHLRA010000209.1:3620-5059 GCA_048883045.1 Candidatus Thorarchaeota archaeon
TCAATGAAGGGAAATATATAAGAGTCGCACTACTTCTTTTAAAACGCCCTAGTGAATCTTTAAAGATAAAACTTAGAAATTTTAAAACGCTATTTGAAGACGTCTACGAGAAAGAGTTAAAACATTTTGCTGGAGAAATTTTTGATGATATTGCTGTTACCAAGTTGATTGAAGATGTCTTTGAAGCAGATCTTTTATATCCTCATCAGGTTATTGAAAATAAAATAGATGATTATATAAAATCTTCTACATCAGACAATATTGATAAAAAAATTATTATTATTGCACGAGGAGAAGAATTTGAATCCAATTTCTACTTGAGAGATCTAATTAATCACCTTAAAACAAAAGGGATTGAAGAGATTAAATCATTTGATAGCATACAGAAAATGAAACAAGATAAAGTTGTGTTTGCAATAAACCCACGAACTAATTACCTTATTGAAGAATTTAAGGGATATATAAAACACATGGATACTGATGATAGAAATGTGCTTTTCGCAATTTTTGATGGCAATAATGACGTTATGAGTATTAGAAAGTATTTGAAAAAAGCTAATCTCACTACGCCGACAGATATTGACCGAAATATTGAAAAACTAAAAAGGCTACGTTTGATCAATGAGTTAAATAGGATTAATGATAATGGTAGCGCGGTTGCTACTCTCTTAAAATTAATTCCTGATTTATAATTTTTTTTATTTCACTCTATTTTCTTATTGGTTTCTAACATTGTAGCAAAAATTTCATTTTTTAGAGCTTTTAACTTTTGTAATATATTGCTGCACAATTGATGTTTAAGTTAGTGATGGTATAAGAACCTGCTAAGAACAGAAATTAAAAATAAAAAAAAGGAAATACTATAAAATTTTAAAGATTTTTCAACTTTTTATATAATTTATTGACTTGAGTACATCCAGTATTACTTCCGTCTTCTGTATTTGCGAAGCATCTTCTCTCCGGACTTGTAGCGAATTTTGCACAACCCCAACACCACATTTTATTAAAAGAAATCGATTTTTTCTTATTTATAGCACGAACCTGTTCACATAATTCTAAAGCTTCATCAAATTCTAACCTAAATTTGCCCATATTTTTTATCACTTTGTACTCTGTTTTATTCTATTATTAAATTTTCCCTTTGAATTCCTTTTTTACGAAAATAATTAGCTATACACCATCCGAGAAAACCGCCCATAACTCCCTGAATAATTGAATATGGTATCAGAAAGTAATCGTACGTAAGAAAATCATCAGTTCCAGGGACATCTAAGCCTGACTTATAAAGAGTAGTTAAAGCTAAAATACTTAATAAGATTATACTGATTGAAGAGATTAATGAGGAAATCAGAACTGCTTTTCTCTCGTTTTTAGCAGGCTTGAATAACCATAGAGATAGATCTATTGACACTCCATAAGCTACATAAATTAAAGCCCAA
>JBHLRA010000210.1:0-3760 GCA_048883045.1 Candidatus Thorarchaeota archaeon
AGATAAAAATTTTTCATCAAAATCGTTTATGTTATGTAAATCAAATAATTTTTATTTTGGCGTAATAAAAATTGGAATAAAAATACTTTTTTTAATTAACTTTAGTATATCTTCAGCATCTTTGACTTGAAAGCGGCTTTTTTTTCCCAAAAGATTTGCAACATAGAAATGATCTTGATTTTTTTTTTTCATAATTGTTACAGTCCGCTCGATAATAGATTTTTCATTTTGGGACAGTTTAACATTTTTGTTCCCCTCAAACTTAAGAGGATATATTAAAGCAATTGGTAAATGTTTCTCGAGGATATTCCGTATATCTTTAAACATAGCGAGGTTCCCATCAAAATTCTCGAGATTTTTACCGAATTGATCATCAATCTCTTTGGACAATAAATCAACAGATTCTATAAAACCTTCAGAGGGACTATCCTTCATAATGAAAACTAATCTAAAATCTTTAAATTCTGACATTAGTATTTTTGAATCTTGGTACTCTAATTTGATTGTCTGAGATTCTTGTCTACTTTTGGTAAGTTCTATCCCAAAAGTTCTAATTACTTGTAAAAATCCTGATAAAAATGTCGCTTCCATGTCATTACCAGCTATATTTTGGTCATATATGCTTAAACCAGATATTTTATCAGAAACTAAAAAATATTCAATATTCAAAGTATCCATATATTTATTATAGATTCTCAGCCTTCTTTCATATTTAATTCTTTTAGTTCGTTTAATTAAACCATATGATGATAAAGAAATTATGATTGCTGAAAACACAAAAATAAGAATACCATAAAGAATTTCAATTGGAATTGTAAATGGTACCTCAATCTGGAAATCATAAACTTTTAATCCTGCATCTGTTGCATTGTTCCAAAATACATAAACCATATATGTTCCCTCCTCTGGATTAGCAGATAAACTATATTGATATAAATTCGTGCCAACTGGTAATTGTAGAACCACAGGAGGGTTTTCTATTGAAAATCCTAATGAATTATAAAGAAAAATTGTATAATTTCCAGGGAGAGCCGGTTCTTGGATTGAAAATTGTAGGTCCTGTTGAGGTCCAAAGGTACTTTTAGGAACGTGTAGTTGAAAATCAATAGGAGGTGAACTCGCACTTATTTTCCAAGTGGCACCATTTATTATTGTAGCATCTGGCAAAATCAAAAGTTTTTTAGTATAATTTAAGGAGATTTGGGAAGTGATATTTACTGAGTTTCTTAAAATTGAAAAATTAAACCAATTTTTTGGAAAATAAAATATCATTGAATGGTTATAGGAAAACCTTGTGATTGATGGATTTAAAACCCATTGAATATTAGAATCTTGGTTGATTGATCCAATAGCTTTTTCAATATGACTATTATAAATTGATATTGCGTAATTATAATTCAGTAGTAGATTGACCGAAATATTATCTGAAATAAAAATGTTTATATTGGAACTCTCTGGACAAAAATTCAGGTTTGACACGGCGAATACTCCAGTTCCCAAAATCCCTCCATTTTGAACTGGATAAAAATCATTATTAATGTGAGCAGTCATATTAATATCTTCTGGATTGTAAGATCTATTGACTTGACGCTCAATCTTGTGGAGGAAAACATCCCCAAACCTGTATTGCCAGTCATGCACATCATCATCATACCTACACATATAAAGCGATGAATTAACATTAAAATTATTAATATACCAATAATATCTATCTAGATAATTTGCATCTGATCCGTCTATTACTAAGCAATAATAACCTGGAGCAAGTTCAATTGGAGAATTAAAAGTTTGCTTGTACCAATTAGGAATATGGCTAATATTCAATTCAATTTGTTCTCCGTATATGGTGCCATTTGGAATATGATCAATTGAATTCCAGCCTTCAATCCTGACATAAACTGGTCCTGGAGTGTAGGATCTTTGGTATTTCCAACCAAAAATTTCTACTGCAAAAATCTTTGTTTGCTCTGTTATATTTAACTGCATACCACAAATTTCATAATCATTTCTACGAATAGTTTCGAATCCTGATTCGAAATCATCTTCTATTATTATTGTTTCACTACCCATTTTAATACTTGTAAAATTAATACTTATTGCTGATAGATTCCATGTGGATAATGGAATATCAATACTTACAGATGTATCGTTACTATTTTGACCAATATCATCGGCATATTCAGTTAAAATGAAAGAAGAATTTATTTCTAATATAGGAGGTTGTTCTTGAGCTCGGATGGGAGTAGTAAAGCTTATTAACTGTAAATAAAAGAAAATTAATAAAATAACAGTATAACCCTTTTTTTTTAATAAAAACATACCCCACACCAACAAAATAATAGAAAAAGAGATATTTATATCTAGTTATTTTTATGAGCATAATGCACTAATAGATTGATCCGGATGATTTTAGAGCTTATCTTGACAAAATTGTGATAATTTTCATCCCTCTATATTAAAATTAATATATCCTGTTTGTTCCTTTAAAACATTCTTTACTACTTTTCTCACGCCAAACATATTAAAAGGACTTCAAAAAAATTTAAATAACAACGAATTATAATTATATTTTGGAGAAGGCTTTTGCGATGGTCAAAACAGAATAAAATTATCGGCATAACTACCTTGTTTTTGTCAGTTCTCTATTTAATTCTATTTTGTAATATGAAAAATTCATTAGCTATAACTAATAATAATTCTTTAACCATTCCCCTAAATTTCTCTATTCTTGAATTCTCCGATAAAAAGGGCGCAATGGATAATGTAAGTTCTATAGATATAGAATTACCCTCATCAACTTGGCAAATAACACAAATAGAACTGAATTTTACAAACATCGAATATTTCATGAGAGAAATAAATAATGTTGAAGATAACGCTACTGGGAATAATTTATTCTTAGAAAAACATGGCTTAAAAGGGCTTGGCGTTCAAATTGAGCTCAATACAACCACAATCATTAATGGAGCTTATATTAATATAAATACATTACAACCTCATTCAATAGATAATATATCTGTGCAAATAACAGGGTATAACTCATTAACCAATGCACCAAATAGTATTATTTATGGAGATGTAGATTTAAATTATACTATAGCTAATGGTTGGAATTATCAAAACTTTACTTCCCCTATAGAGCTCCCTAAAGGTAATTATTTTTTAGTGATGGAAGGTAGTGTTCAAGCAGTAGGGAAGTATTATTGGAATTACAATAGTATTAATCCAAAAAATCCTGATTTATATATTTCACAAGATAATGGATTTGGTTGGATAAATGGAACTCAAGGATCACCATTTTTATATAAATTAGATCACATGATTACGGAGAGAGATATTTACCCAGAAAAATACAATATGACTGCTGAAATAAACAATCGCTTGTATAAAGTCCTGAATAATACCCATAGCGGTTCAGGGTATCTTAAAGTATCAGATATTGATTTTTATCCTAATGATACAATTTTATATATTCCCATAAAAACCAATAAATTCCTCTTTGATTTAAATTATGATACTAAATTAAAAAGCCAATTTCTCTCTACTGCCTTTGTTACTATAACAGAAGAATTAGATAACTTTTGGAAAATTATACCTAATATTTATAGATATAATTATAATTACTCTATCAAAATTAAACTGCCAAATAGTTGGTATGATTTAACTGTTCTCAAAGATGGTATCGATATTATAACCTCGGAAGATATTGTAATTAATGGAAATTTGTTATATATATTAAATGATACCATTAATGAGGGGG
>JBHLRA010000210.1:3860-5024 GCA_048883045.1 Candidatus Thorarchaeota archaeon
GAGTTAAAACTTAAAAGTATATCAAATAAATTTAAGGATATTCTGAATTTAAATTATTTGATGATTTCAGATATCAAATCGGGAGTAAATATATATGAAAAATTCTTTATGGGAAAATTCATGGATCCTAGTCTAATCTCAGGATTCCTAGATGCTATAAGGAACTTTGGGATTGAATTAACAGGCTCTTATCGAAAGTCTGAAACAACCAGTCTAGATTATGAAGATTCAATAATTTTAATGAATGAATCAAGTGATTTTCGAATAATAATTGTTATGTCTGATAAACCTTCACAAGATTTCACAAATTCAATAACAAATCTAGCAAAAGATATTGAAGAATATTATGGAGTTCTAATAAGAGAATTTAAGGGAGGAAAAGTTACCCAATTTGCAGGTATAGCTGATTTAATTGAAATACATTTAGATGCCTCATTTGCCTCTCCATTAAGAATTGTTCTCCCTAAGAAATATAAACTTAATGCCACAGAAACATCAGTTGTAGAAAAAGCAAGGCAAGTTATGGAACAAACCAACTTAAATTATTTCTATTCGACATTTTTAATGCCTGACCAAAAATTTAATATTGAAACAACCAAAGTAATATTTAAATTGATTAATAATAAAATATTCCAACCCTTTGATTTAGATTTAATTGAAGAATATAAATCAAGCAAATAATATCAACCAATTAAATAATAAAAAGAAACCTCAATTTCAATATTTATAATAAGAATTAATAAAATAATTTTCAGCAAGATGGACGAGATAATTTGGATTTACATAATTGATAAATCTGGTGCAACTATCTTCAACTATGATAATTATATAAAAAAATCCTCTGATGTTGACAATTCTATATTAACCCATTTTATCCATGCTTTACAATCCGTCGCAAAAAACATTGAAGAAGATGAAATTAAAGTAGTCAATATTGATAAAAATAAATTCTTTTTAATTAAAGAAAAACTAACAAGCTACCTCTTTATTATAAAAGCTAAACCAAACGCAAAATCAGAACTCATAAACCCGATATTAAGAAAAATAAAAAATAAGTTCGTCGAGAAATTTACAGGACAGTTCACCTTAGCAGTGCAAGAAAAAATATCACTTCTAAAATCTTTTAAAGAGGATATTAAAAGAATAATTGAGGGTAAAAATCAC
>JBHLRA010000211.1:0-4965 GCA_048883045.1 Candidatus Thorarchaeota archaeon
CCCAATTTGATTTAGTGAAAAATTATTAATTTAGTAAAATGTATTGTAGAAAAAGAACTTAAATGTTCTTAATAGTATAAAATAATTATCAAGATAATAATAAAAATATTGAAATTTGAAATTAATATGTTTTCTAATATATTAGACTTGAATGAATATCTTGAATTAAAGGCACTCTGAAATTTAAACATAATAATCAACTGTTTAGGTGATATGATCCTTCTTAACTCATCTTTGCTATTTTCTGTGTAGTTTCTATCAGGTAAAGAATAATCTCTTTATAAATTTTTCAGCTTTTAAATGATAGTAATGTATTTTGGATCTATGAAAAATAGATAATGTGTTTTCTTCTTATTTGTTTTTTAATCTTGTTTGGTTCTTATATATATCTTTCCTAAATAAAAACTTTCCAATGATTTTCATTATCCTCCATTCCTAAATTGTGTTATCATATCCATGTGTTTGCGGATTGGTGAAAATAAATAAATTTCAATGAGAAGCTCTCATTGTAATTCATATTATATTTTTGTAAACATTTGTTCTATTTTGGGGTGACGGAAAATCTAAAATAGAGGAGGTTGTCTTGATAAAGAAGCAACTGCTGATCTGATATAGTAAAGTTATAATCAATGTTAGTTTAATACAATCTTTATCTATTCCAAAACTCTGGAAACAGTCTAACGTGTGTCATACTACCTTTTCCAAATTACTCAAATGTTATATTGAAAGTAGCGAATTAGCTTTGGCAAATGTACCGCTTTACAACGGCTAACAGCCTAGCAAGATACCTGAGGTAATAGAGATTCTTATCGCGGATTTTTCCCATTGACTCCTTACTGATTGACCACAATGTATCTCTAATGAATTGAGGCGGGTAGATATTCTGGCGGGAAAGGCTGTAGCTTATAATGCTTTTAAACTCAATAAATTTAACAATAAGAAGTACAGATATCTAAACATTCAAGATTCCAAATATAATTGAGAAGAATTACTATAAAAGAGAGATTACTTACCATAAAAGGAATTCTATGGTGATGAAAGCCCACAAGTGTCTGATTAACATAGTTAAATTTTGTATTGAATTAAGTAAAAGTATGGGAAAAATTTGCTGGGTAGTAGCTATTGATATCTTCTGACACTTTTTTTGGGTGAAAGTATATGTCTCCAGATGTGCCAGTAGCAATTGTGACTTCTTAGTTTGCCTCAAGAACTTCACATTAGGATAATAAGTCAGCCTAATTCATATTGATAATGACATTGATTTTACTCTACATCATAAATTAATAGGGTTTCAAAAACTCAAATTTGTATTATGACTCATAATCTTTGGTACAAAAGATTTAACAAATCGTATTTAATCTTTATGTCCTGAACGATATATTGTCTGCGAAATTAGTAGCACTGTGATATGAACGATGGTTGTATGATTTCTAATAGCCTGGATTCCTTTTAATCGTCGGATCCTGCATAACTGATGATAAGAGTCGGGAGAAATACGTTCGATAGATGATCGGGAATGAAAGGTTTTTTAAGTTTATCTGTACCATAATCAATTTGGGATCGAATAGTGGATTCAATACGAATGAGTGCATTACATCCTTTACCATTGAAGAATTTAGGATGAAGAACTGGAAAGGTAATATATTGATATTTGATTTTTCTATGATAAACAAGTAGACAGGTATATTAACGATAGAGGATACCTGTTCTTTTTAAACGCATTTACCCCTTTCGATACATCTCCAATCCAGCTTGGCAGATAATATCTGTTACTCGGATAGAGTAGTCTCCGGACTCCCGTCGGGGATTGTGGGGAATAACCGGAGAGGATAATAAGTCATAAACGATAAAGTTTAGAAAACTTTCGATATCAAAATTAGTATTACCGACAATCAAGCTGATGGGGATATTGTATGTTTCTTTCGCTTCATTCAAAAGAGCTTGGGCAATACGAGTTTCATTGAAATTGGCTGGTTGGTTCAATACTGCTAGGGGAAGTTCAGTTTGGATATCATTGATCACATGATTTATATATCCCCAGAAGTATCGAACTTCTTTTTAGAATGAGAGTGGTAATGAATGATAGTGCCGAGTCTGGTATCTGGGTCTCTATAAGGAATTCTGGTTTTATCGAATCGATTGGATACCGACGTTTTTAGATTATTTTATTTGAGATAAATCATAATCGGATAGGAAGAAACAGTTACTACTTATCCATGGATAACCTTAATCCTGATTAAATCTAAGAAGTTACTTACGGGTTTCCTGCAGTATTGAATTGGGAGTATCACGTTAAAAGGAGGAGAATCATTTAATTAAAGTATCAGAAATAACGGCATTTAATCCCAGGATTTGTACCATATCAGGATTATTGTTGATCTCTAAGACAGAATTTGGCAGAGTGAAAAGCCCTCTTAATGATTTATATACTAAAGCTTTTAATAAAGCATTTCGTTCTATAGGTCGGCCTGTTTTTGCAAAGCGTTGTGTAAGAGCTGGTAGACTATTAAACAAAATGTCATATTTTATAGCGGGTGGTAAATCACGTAGATAAAAAAGAATGCGGGAATATGGTATCTGTTATCCTCTAGCTTTGTGAAGATCAACAAAAATATAGTATAGAAAGATACCTAATGCGACCGAGTTAGGAAAAGTAAATCTAAAATAAACAATTAAATAATTGTCGTATCAGCATATGGTTTCACAAAACAAAATCTTCCTAACCACCACTTTTTAAAGGGTCAAATATAGGTATAAGGTTATATATTGTTGAAAAATGTGTATATGTAATGTAATAAAAACAATAGCTTATGCATGGTTAGGAAATGTTAAATATTGTGATCTTGTAACTCATTAATAAACAATGTGTTCTGAGATTTGTAGAAACATCAATAAATTAAAAAGCATTGTTTAGAAGATTTATTGAATTCCTATAAAATAAATGAAGGGTAAAGTAATAATTTAGCCACTAAATTTTAGTTTATTTTTAATAATAACAATAACTTATTAACCTATATATCAATCGTTAATTTTCTATGATTATATTTCCATACATGTTCTACAAAATACAAAGACAATTTCTCTTTTCGAATACTACCTTTAGAAGCGAGTCTTCTCTTCAAGTATCAGCAAAATCCTTCCAGACCATTTATATGATTACCAGTTTGATCTGCATATTATCTTTTACCATATTCTAACAATCGATGAACATAACCTTTAGCTGAAATACCTGTATAAGTTTTCAAGGTATCAGCACAAATGATAGAAACGTGTTTAACGCATTTATCAATCAAGGGCAAAAGCGTTTTATATTCAACATCTGGAACCACTTGAGCCCACACTTTTCCACATTTACACAGAATACAAATACTGGCATTTTAGTGGTTCCTCTGCCACGCTTAGCCTTCAGGCTCTTATCTTTATTGCGTTTGTTCTTCCATTGACCGCCAATGTAGTTCTTGTCAATCTATACGGTTCCACTAAATACTTCCGGAATATCTTTACTCATCTATACCTTGACTATCGTCCATGCGCGATAGATCCGCAATCGATAAATACCGATCTCATAGATAATAGCATTACCACTAAATCCATGAAGAAACCATCTCAAAATCGCTTTCCACTCTATTATGGAAGGATACAATGGCAGAAAACTATTGGGATTCCATTCATATTTACATCTGGCACAACGAAATTTACCACGACGAATAGAATAAATTTTATCAAAACGACACTTTGGACAAATAGAATTTTTCATGCCACACAATTTAATAAATCTGGTGGCTAAAATGTAACTCTACCCAAATAAATGTACTAAAACCTGAAGTCCCTTGACTAATTGCCGAGTGAAAGGGATATATCGAACAATCTACTATGAATTGTCAAAAGTTACCTTACGAAAAATGATAGATGCAACTCTTTAGCAGCATAAGATGATTTATACGAATTTATTGATCATTATATTTATATTAGACTAAATCAGGTTAAGGAAAACAATGTTAAAGTCTTCAGTGAAATTTAAATACTTTATGGTTATTATTTGTTGCTGTGTCCACAAATGAGAGAAAAATTATGAAAATTAGAATATATTTACTAACTGTATGACTATTTTTGTTTCTTTTTTTGCATCTAATCTCATTTCTTAAGTATAAATGTCGATAATATTTCTTATAAAATCATTGGATTAGCTTAAATAAATGCTCAAGAATTTATTAAAAAAATACCTTATATCTACTGTTTTATTCACAATATATCTATTATTATTATATTATAAAGATTTAAATAAAACTAATATAATCCCGTATATAAATTTTTTATGCTACTTTATAACTTTCTTACTTATAAATGAAAATTTAAAATATTCAAAATTTAACAAATACATAGATAAATTATTTTATTACCTTTATGGATATTTGTCAATAATATGTTCTTTGTTAGTTATTACTAGTAAAACAAAAAATTTATATAATATAGTATATTTGTACAATGAATTGATTTTAAATTTGTTCATGTTAGCCATTCCGATCTACCTAATCTTAAACTCCATTAACAATTTGAATTTAACCAATGAGAGAAAAATAACATATTCATTTATAATAAGTTTAATGATTCTAATAGTAAATCATTTTCAACAAATTTTTGATCCCCCTTTATTTTTTCAAAGTGATGAATGGGAAAACTGGATTTTTAAAGATTATATTACTAATGTAATTTCTATTTTCTTTTTACTTATTTTTTGGATTAGATGTTACTTTAGAATTGTAGTATTAAGTGAATATTTATTAATGATTATATTTTTATTTACACTTCTTAATATGGTAGAAACATTAAATTATATTGCTTTCCAATTGAATTTAGAAACCTGGTTTAAAGTACAAATTTTGACTTTTTTCATGAATATCCTCATGATTGGTCTATGGTACGGAAGACTAGTCTATCTGAATAGCGATATCGCGAAGGAAAATG
>JBHLRA010000212.1:0-4964 GCA_048883045.1 Candidatus Thorarchaeota archaeon
AGAGATTTATGGTCTATGAATTCAATGATTTGGGAGAAAAGAAGAAAGTGGAAGTAGCAGAAGATGAACTTCAATCTTTTCTGATTTTACATCCAGAGCAAATATATGTAATTATTAGAGAAGATCTAAGAAGAATTTTCATTTGGAAGGGACCTAAATCCGCAACTCGTGATAAACTCGTGAGTTCTCAAACTACTATAGCTTTCCAAGAAGAAATGAGAAGGGAATGTGGACTTCGCCCTTGTAAAGTTATCTCAGTAGATGTGGGAGATGAACCTTTAGAATTTTTAAGTGCTTTTAATCTCCCTAATATTGGAAATGCATTAAGACAAATTAGGCGCATGATGGGGGAAGTTAGAGCGTTATCGCTTAAAAGAGAACACCTTCCAAATATTTTTTCTTCTGATTTATTAGAGAATCCTCAATTTGATGAACTCCCAACTTTTAAACCATTTGTGATACAATATTTTGAGACTTGTGGAATTTTAGTTAGAGTCCTGGAGACAAAGATAAAATTTTATGGAGACATAGTCAAACCAAAAATCTTTTAATGAAAGCATAGAAAGATCATTAAATAGACTTTTAATAGTCATATATTAGGTGGTCTTATTGTAGTATTATAGTACAAAAAAAAATCGCTTTATATTCGTTTAGCAATCTTCTTTATTTTATCGTAAGGATTCTTATTAAATGTGCATTCTTTTATGCAAATGCTACAACCATAGTTAAGGAATCCCTTCGCGCATTCTCCAACATCAATATGAGTTAATCTTCCATGCGCTTTTTGAATTGGTGTGTCATATATAGCATTCGTCGGGCACGCTTCCATACAACTCACGCAGGTTTTACAAAAATCCGAAATCCACCCATAAGTGTTAGACTGTGCCACAGGTAAATTAGTGATATTAGTATAGATAACAGCGATTCGTTGTCTAGGCCCAAATTCAGGAGTAATTAATAATCCATGTCTCCCAATTGCACCCAGATTTGCTCTTTGGGCGAGTACTGGATATAAAGATAATCCTGCGAGAGCAGGTCCAGCATGGACACTAAACCTTTTTTTGCGTAAAAATTTGGACAGTTTGTTAGCTTGTTTACCCATCTGATAATATGTTTTCATTATCATAACCATCGTTTTTTTATGGGGTGCGAGAGCCATAAGATCTTTATCCATTTCCTTTATAAAAACAATCACATTGTCATATAAGAGTTCTTGATGTTCAAGTATAAGCTCTGGTGTAAGTTTTGTATATCCAATCTTATCCACACCTACAGATTTTGCATATTCTTCAAATTCGTGTAACCCTTCTGGAGTTATTGAAGTGTCAGAGTTTCTTGGATTGTTTTTAAGGCTTTTGAAAGATTTTCGAATGCCTAAGATAGCCCTTATAGCATAAGGGATTGCCCGAAAAGCTAATTTATATTTTATTTCAATATTATTCTCACGAAAAATTCTAAACCATGTAAAAAATCCAAATTCTGGAGATTCTGGTAAAGCTTTAATGGTTTCTTGCCCTTCTTCTATATAATCTTTCATAGGTCTGAATACCCTTTTACGCCATTGTTTTTCTAAGAATTTTGTTAATTTCATAAGATCACTTTTAGTGTTTTTTACTAGGTTCAAGTAAATTTAATTTTGTAAGTGTTTTCTATTTTTCACTTATATCTTAGATCTTTTTTGTTCTATTTTTCCATTAAATATTACCCGAACTTTAAAAATATCTGTTATGCAGTTAGGTATTTAGAAATATAAGAGGTAAGAAATAATGGATAATGAAAATTTAGAATTAGTTGATGGGGAAGAATTTAATGGAAGAAGATGCTCAGAAGTTTATTCTTGTGTCGAGGACATGTACTATTTTATGAATTTAGCAATTCCATTTATAAATTAATGACTTTTGGAGTCAAACGGAACTTATCTACAATATTCTACCAATTTTTCTGAATGCAATCAATCCTTTAAGTTATAAGGAGTAACTCTAATTTTTTGTTTTACGCCATAATTTTTAGCTTGGGCTCGCCAACCAAGGTTGCCAAATTTTCTATATAGAGATCCGGGTATCAACATTTTCGCTAGTAGGTAACGGCTTCTTGAGGGATTTCCTTATCAGCGTTTAAGGCTTCAGCAATAATATCCAAACCCTTAATAACATTCCTAACCATTCCTCCTTTTTCTAATAGAGGAACTCCGCTGGTTGCGCCACTTCCTCCAAACACATTGTATTTATAGGATTCGGGAATAATTCCTGAATAATATGTAAAAACTTATTTTGAATAAAGAAAAAATAAATATTTTCAGATCTCTTCTTTTCTGGGAAATGAGTTAAACAAACCAATTGGATTCGAGAAATGCATATGATTTATGAACCAGTTCTCTTTTTCTTTGGTAAGAACTACAGTAATTCTTAAGGGACAAATAAATTCTTCACCTTTAACTTTTTCAACGAAATTTAAAGTACTTAATCTAAGAATATCTGCCATTTTTGCGTTCTCTGATATTTTTTCATTTTCGAGAATACTTTTAATCCTTTTAAGAGCAATTTCATTTAGGTATTTTTCACTATGTTTTAACTTAAGATCAGCAAACATAAAGACCCAAGCCATCTCTCCATTAACATGAATATCAGAGGTATTGATATCAAATGTAACATCACCCCAATATTTCCAATCCCATAGAAAAAGCTCTTTTGCTTTCTCAAAACCTCGAAAATCTCCCCCTTGTCCAGTACCTATTATCAAGGAAGAATCATTTGAAGAGTATATTTTCATGAAAGTATCTAAATAATCGGGATCTCTTTTTCTATATCCCTCTTGAAGTACCTGTAACAGGTCTTTTATTTTTTCCACATTCGTTTTCATTATTAATCAACAAATATATTGGGAATCTAATTGCATTTAAATTACAAAGTTTCCTGATTTTTTGAAGTTTCTTATTTTTTTTATATCTACTTATGCTAATAAAAATATAGATCATCCACAATATCAAGCCGATATGTAGTATAATATTTTCGGAAAACCAAATCCCATATTCCCAAAGAGACTCAGTAATTCCAAGTATGAAAAATAGAAAATATAATTATTTTAATTAATAAATCTAAAGCTTATTTTTCTTAGTTTTTAGTGGAAAAAAGTATAAATGATTATCCCTTCTTATTAAACCTACATATGAATCAAAGAAAGTTAAAAGTTATAGCTTATTCTGATTATATTTGCCCATTTTGTTATATTGGATATCATCGCATAGAACAACTCAAAAAAGAATATAATCTTGATGTTGAGTGGAGACCATTTGAGATTCACCCAGAAACTCCAAAACAGGGCGCAGCAATTGATGCGTTACCTTTTCCCAAGGGATACTTAGAGATGGCATTCGCTAATGTTAAACGACTGGCAGATGAGGATGGCTTAACCCTTAAGTTTGCAGAAAAATTACCAAATTCACGATTGGCTCTTTATATTTCTGAATTTGCACGAAAAAAGGAAAAATTTGAAGAATATCATAAATTAGTATTGGAAGCTTATTGGTTAGAAGGAAGAGATATTGGAGATAAAAAGTTATTGTTAGAGCTAGCTGAATCGATTGAACTAGATAAGAATGAGATAGAAATTTACTTGGATACAGATGAACCTTCCATTAAATTACATGAAACCTTGATAGAATTAAGAAGGTATGGAATAAATGGTGTTCCCACTTTCAATATTGAAGGGAGGCTAATTGTTGGAGCTCAACCTTATGAGATTTTTAGACAAGTTATTAACAAAATATTAGATGAGAAATAAGATAAAACTTATTTTTAAAACCTTCTATTAAGTGTAAATTTAAAAATCTTCCAAAAAATGTTAAGAAAAAAAAAATTGGTTAAAAGTTAAGGGTTATAGGCGTGTATCCAAAATGAGGATTGCCTAATAAAATTTCCTAGCCTTTCAGAAAGTACAACCACTGTTATGTTATAAATACCCGGAGTAATTAGTTCAATATAATGTTGTAATGAGACTGTGTAATACTCATAATTCGTATTACTTTCATAAGAACCGACTCGAGCCCAAGGCATATCCACTTGCCTTACATCATTTATCATAAAATAGAAGAAGAGATCAGAGAAAGAACCAACATCCCCAAGACATCTTGCACTACAAGTAAATAATAAATGAAGAGACATCGGAGCATTTAATTCAAATACTATTGATATATTTGGAATTGGTATATATACCGATGCAGGGCTTGGTGTAAATTCGGTGTCATGATAGCTATACCATTGTGGTTCATATGGAATGGTGGGTTGATTCATCCAGTTGATAAGTCCAAAAGCTAATCCTCCCGTACCAATTAGTAATCCTAGTATTCCTAAAATAACTCCTCCTTTTCCCATATTAATATTACCTCCTTATTCAAATATTGAATTTTTAATAATTTTGTTAGATCATAGGACCAATTTATATAAGTAAGTAGATTTAAATTCTTTTTAATCATTTGATTATACTGTATAAGTAGGTTTTTTTTATTTCTAACTAATAATATTAAAAGAGGTGATTCAAAGTGAAAGTTCTAATAGTATATGCATCAAAGTATGGTAATACTGAAAAAGTAGCCAAATTAATAGCAGAAGGAATAAACTCTGTTGAAGGTAATGAAGCAAAAGTTAATAATGTAAAAGATGTAAATCTTAAAAAAGAAGCTTCCTATGACTTAATTTTAATAGGATCACCGAATCATTTCGGCCGTCATATAGGTTCGATAAAGAAATTTATTAATAAACTTCCAAAATCTCAATTAATAATAAATTCTTATGCTGTATTTGATACCTACATAACAGCTGATTTTGAAAAAGCTGTTAAAAAGATGGAGGAACAGATTGGTGAATTGATGCCGGATTTAAAAAAAGCAAGTCCAGGATTGTCTATAAAAGTTGAAGGTACAGGACCTTCAAAAGGGCCTATAACAAATGAAGACCTTCCAAAGTGCA
>JBHLRA010000213.1:0-4870 GCA_048883045.1 Candidatus Thorarchaeota archaeon
TTGCATTAAATTTATTTAACAGCTTTTCATATTTGGGATTCTGTTTCTTTTCCTTTATTACACTTTCAATTGTCTGTTGAAATGTAATAAATAAATTATCTTGTTCTACTTCTTCCATTTTTAGTCATCCTACCTAATATACTAATTATTTTAACATAAATCCTAGTTATGATAAAATACAATTTTCATTTGAATATTAAATTTAATAAAATCATAAACATTAATATCAAAAGATTAAAAAAATAATAAATTAAAAATGTAATTTTTAAAGGTGAAAAAATAAATATGTGGCATTTTTATTGCCAAAATATATTATATAGTGAAGATGCATTAAATTTTTTAGAGAAAATAAAAGGAACAAGATGTTTTATTGTATCAGATAAAGTAATTGAAGAATTAGGTCTATTAAAGATTCTAACCGATAAACTTGATAAATTTGGAAAAGAATATAAGATATTTACAAAGGTTGTATCAGATCCCCATGAAGAAGATGTTTTGACAGGGAAAAAGGAATGTAATGAGTATCAACCTGAATTAATTATCGCGTTAGGGGGAGGCTCTGTTATTGATACTGCTAAAGCGATTTGGGCAATGTATGAATATCCTGAATATACCCTTAATAATATAGATCCTCTTTCCGATGAATTGTATGATTTTGCAAATAAAGCAAAAATGGTTGCTATTCCAACTACATCAGGAACCGGATCAGAGGTAACATGGGCAGTGGTTATTTCTAGATTACAAAACAATGTGTGGAGAAAAATGTCAATGAATCATATGGTATTAGTTCCTACTTTTGCCATCGTAGATCCTGTTTTTACAATGGGATTGCCACCACAATTAACAGTTGCTACTGCTTTCGATGCATTATCTCATTCTCTTGAAGCATATAGTTCAATGTGGAAAAATGAGTTTAGTAATGCTATGGGACTTAAAGCAGTTGAACTTATTTTTAAATATTTACCTATCGCTTATAAAGATGGAAGCAACAAGGAAGCAAGAGATTACTTACATCAGGCAGCGACTATGGCAGGTTTGTCATTTGGCAATTCACAGGCTCATTTAGCCCATGCTTTTGGCCATAGTAGTGCATCCATTTTTCATACTCATCATGGTCAGTCTGTAGGGCTCTACCTCTCTTATATAATCCAATTTTGTCTAAATGCTCCTGGTGAAAATAATGAATCAATAGTAATGTATTCTGAACTAGCAAAAAAGCTAGGTTGGGCAAATTGGACTGATGATGCAAAGAGTGCTGCTTTTTCTGTTGTCACTAAATTAAAAGAACTTCAAAAATCAGTGAATTTTAAATCCAGTCTTAAGGATTTAGGAGTCTCAAAAGAAGATTTCAATAATAATTTAGAAACATTAGTTAGTTTGTTTTTTCAGGATCCTTCTGGAGTTATGGCTCCCAGAATACCCAATAAAGAAGAAATAACACGTCTTTATCAATATGCTTTTGAGGGAAAGGATGTTGATTTCTAATTTGAATCCATGATTGGATTTCATTTATCTAATTTTTTTTTTTAAAATACTTTTAAAATCAAAATATAGGTCAACTTCAAATATATTAAACATAAATATGACCAGATTTTATTATTTTTTAAAGAATATTTGAAATTATTTCTAGACTAACATTAAAACTATAATTAATAAAAATGACTATTTCAGAAAATGAATTAGAAGCATTGGAAATATTGAAAAATCAAATAGGGGAATCAATACTAGAGATCTCAAAAATAGAACGTTATTCTCTAGGATTCTATGCTGAAAATGGGCATATTATTGGTTTAAGTTTATATTCTTGTGGTTTATCAGAAATTCCAGAAGAAATTAGATTATTTTCTTCGCTTAAAGAGTTATATTTCAGAGGAAATAGTTTAAGCTCAGTAGCTGCAGAATTATTTTCTCTGTCCAATCTTGAAATTTTAGACTTAAGCGAAAATCATTTAGTAGAATTACCAGACTTAATTGAGTCACTCTCTTCACTTAAAGAATTGCATTTAGAAACGAATAAATTAACAATATTACCAAATACTATTGGATCTCTTACATCATTAGAACTTTTAGATTTAAGTGAAAATAAATTAAAAGATATTCCAAACACAATTGGCCAGATGCAAAGTTTGAAAACTTTAGATTTAAGCGGTAATAAAATTGAAGAATTGCCTCTAACCATTGGAATGTTAAATTCTTTAGAAATCTTGTTTTTAGGAAATAATAAATTATCTAAGTTACCAGATTCAATAACAAAATTAACTTCTTTAAAAAGACTCAATTTAAGAAATAACAATTTAATAAATCTACCTGAAGCTCTAGGGAACCTATCATCTTTGACATCTCTATTTTTAAAAGGAAATAATTTGGAAAAACTACCGAAATCTATAGGCGAAATAAAGGGTTTAATTTACTTAGGTCTAACTTCAAATAATCTAACACATCTTCCTGAAAGTATAGGTTCGCTTCTTTCTTTAGAAAATCTTAGTGTTTCATCTAATCGGTTAGTAAAACTTCCTGAATCAATAGGATCACTTAAATCTTTATTAAGGCTTGAGATCTCAGACAATAATTTAAATACGATCCCAGAATCGATTGGAGAACTGTCATCATTGAAAATTTTGAGATGTGAGCGTAATAATTTACAAAATATTCCATATTCAGTAAAAAATCTCAGTACACTTGAGATACTGCAACTTAATATTAATGAAATTAAAGAATTACCCAATTCAATAGGATTCTTAAAATCTTTAAGAGAATTAAACCTATATGATAATCAATTAGAGAATTTACCTGAAAGTATTGGATCCCTTTCATCTCTAGAAGTATTGGATCTAAGTAAAAATCTATTAAAACAACTTCCTACATCAATTGGGTCCTTAAGATCATTATTGGAATTAGATCTCTCAACCAATAAGCTAGAAAGCTTACCACAAACAATTGGCTCACTTCCTACCCTAAAAACCTTGATCATAGGATTCAATAAGTTAAAAGAAATTCCAAAGTCCTTAGGATTCCTTACAACCCTAGAAATATTAGACTTAGGGAAAAACAATTTAATTTCAATCCCAGAAACCATTGGGTCACTTACATCTCTCAAACATCTATATTTATATTATAACGATTTAAATAGTATACCAGAATCCGTCGGTTCATTGCAATCTTTAAAATATTTATATTTAGGTAATAATCGATTATTCAACCTTCCTGAGCCAATAGGAAGACTCAAAAAGTTAAAGTATCTGTTTCTTAGATCAAACTATTTAACTGAATTACCAGAATCGCTAGAGTTATTACCTTCTCTTCAGTATTTAAATATAGAAAAAAACAACTTGAAAGGATATTTAGATTTCTTAGATAGATTAGAACTTAAAGGGATTAAAATTCTAAAATAATCAATTCATACAAAATCCTTCATTTATATTTACAAATAACATTCTCAATCATTAAAGATATAACTCATGAAATTTGTTTAAGCAAGTAGTAACCATAAAATAATATGATTTATATATTAAATGGAGTTAGATAAAACTATGGATATTACTAAAGCTATGAAAATTAGATTACCAGATGAGCTACCTTCATATCCTAAATTTATTGATGGTATAAGAAGAGCACCATCTAGAGGATATAATTTAACTCCTGCTTTAACAAAACTAGCTCTTAAAAATGTATTAAGATATATACCTCCATCCTTACATGAAAAATTAACGCCTGAATTTTTAGAGGAATTAGTTACAAGAGGGAGAATATATGGATATAGATATCGACCAGAAGGACACATCAAGGCGAAATCTGTAAATGAATATAAAGGGCACACACTTGAAGGAAAAGCTCTACAAGTAATGATCGATAATAATTTAGATTTTGATGTAGCACTTTATCCTTATGAATTGGTAACTTATGGAGAAAGTGGGCAAGTATTTCAAAACTGGATGCAATATCAACTAGTAAAAATATATTTAGAGCAATTAACTGAAAATCAAACTCTAGTTATAGCATCAGGACATCCAGTTGGGCTTTTTCCTACCTCTTCGAATGCTCCAAGAGTGGTATCAACAAATGGATTAATGGTTGGCATGTTCGATAACCAGGATGATTTTGCAACAGCTGCAGCTTTGGGTGTAGCAAATTATGGTCAAATGACAGCGGGAGGATGGATGTATATAGGACCTCAAGGAATTGTACACGGGACCTATATCACTTTATTAAATGCGGGCAGATTATATCTAAATATTCCTCAAGATAAAGATTTAGGTGGTATTTTATATATGTCATCGGGATTAGGAGGTATGAGTGGAGCACAAGCGAAAGCTATCGAAATTGCAGGGGGAATTGGAGTTATCGCTGAAGTAGATGAATCAAGAATAAAGACCAGATATGAACAGGGCTGGGTTTCCCGAATTTCTGATGATTTAGAAGAAATATTTGAATGGGTTGAAGATGCTAGGAATACTAAAAGACCCATATCTATTGCCTACTCAGGTAATATTGTTGATTTATGGAGATACGTTGTCGAGAATAATATTAAAGTAGAATTGGCTTCAGATCAGACGTCATGTCATGCGGTATACGACGGAGGATATACACCATATCAAATTAGTTTTAAAGAAGGTAGAGATTTGATTAAATCTAACATTCAAAGATTTAAAGAATTAGTTGATATGTCGCTGAGAGAACAATTTGAGCTTATTAAAATCATGACAAATAGAGGTACAAATTTCTGGGACTATGGTAATTCTTTTATGAAAGCCATTTTTGATGCAGGAATAAAAGAGATTGCAAAAGTTAAGGATAATCCTGCTGAAGGCTTTATTTTTCCCTCATATGTAGAAGATATAATGGGACCTATATGTTTTGATTATGGCTATGG
>JBHLRA010000214.1:0-4825 GCA_048883045.1 Candidatus Thorarchaeota archaeon
GTTCGAGCCGTAAAATAAAATACATCTGATTTCATTGCTAATTACCTATAAAAAGTTCCATTTAATTCATGCTAATAACTAGAATTTATAAGATGAGTCAAAAAATATTTTAACACTAATTAATTCTATTAATATAATATATTAGTAAAATAATAGCTCAGAGAAGTTAAAAAAAAAAAAGAAACTAGAAAGGTATTTTCATGGCTCGCTGCCCAGAATGTATATGGCTTATTGCCTAAACCTGAAATGCGGAGGCTTTATGAAATACCATTCTGCCATAAAACAAGTTGTATGTCAATCATGTGGATTATCTTTGTCTAGACATGAGTTAGATAGATATTGGCAAAAAGTAAGAAGTGAAAACATTACGGAGGATGATGATATGCAACAAAAAAAGAATAGGCGAAAAGAATGGCTAGATTGGTATACTTCAAGTAAGGAATCCAAAGAAAGAGATTATTAGAATTGCTTAATAATAAATTCTAGAAAATAAGAGAAAGTAATATAGAATTAAATAAATAAAGAGTTATATTATTCAAAATAGTTGAGCTATTAATTCCCAAACTTTCTTTCTAATATATCTTCTAATAGTTCTGCTAATTTTAGTGTTGGAATATCAAGCAGAGTTATCTCAAGATGTCTACCACGTGTGGCTTCCTCTATTCTGACAGTTTTCGATGAAACAATCTTTAATGTAGTGAGTTGGCGAACATATTTCCTAAAACTCATTTTGACATGAGGTTCAATAGAATAATTTTCACAAATAGCATTATATTCTTCAAAGGCATCATCAACTAAGGTAAAAGGCTCATCTTTATTAATCAAAGATCGTGTTATTCCATACAAAGCTAAAAGCTCTTGATCTTTTAATTGATCAACAATATCATTTCTGAAAGTAGGATACACATCATTGGATGCTTCTCTGATAATATCCGCAGTAATTCGATCGAGACCTTCTTTATCACAGAATGAGCCACTTTTTCTTAAGATTTCAATACCATGTCTCATGTTTTTATGCTCAGTTACGATTTGTGCAATCATCGCTAAAAGGTTAATATTATCAATAACATTTTCTTTAAATGCAAGATCAATACGGTATTCCAAGATCTGCATAGATTCCTCAAAATCATAAGGTTTCAACTTAATTTTTTCATTTATTCTACTCAATATTCTTTCATTTTCTATTTTCATCCAATCCTTACTTCTAGAAATTAACAGTAAGGACAATTTTGCATTTTGATGCCCAAATGTTTCAGCAATATCTAAAAACGCAAGTACATCATCTGGTTTTAAAAGGTGAATTTCATCAATAATCAAAAGCATGTAACCTTTTTCCCGAATTAATTGTGAAAGAATTAGCTTTAAAGCTTCATCATCTGAGAAACCACGACCGCTGCCATGCTGGTATTTAGCCAATAACTCTCTAATAATCTTACTTTTAGATCGGAAATTAATACAATTAAAATATTCTAGAAATAATTTAACATCTTTTTCAATTGCTATTGTTCTAAAATTTTTCCCAAAATATCGAGCTGTACATGTTTTTCCAACTCCCCCTTTCCCTAAGACCAGACAATTAACAGACGGTTGTTCTTTTTCATCAAAAATTCTTCTAAAATTAAAAATCAATGTTTTTAAAGCATCATCACGACAATATAACTTTTCTGGTACATAACTTAAATCTAGAGAACTCGCTTTTCTAAAAACTGATTTCTTCATGAATTGCTTTCTGAATTCATCCTCGTCCATGGCAAATCGATAAACTCTGGTATAAAATTTTGATTAATAAGTATTAAAAGAACAATCTAAGTATAAATTTTCTTATACTACTTAAATTATATTTTTTAAATAAAAAATTTTTTAATCAAAAAAATTGATATTCCTCTACAATTTATCTAAACTGTTTAGAGGATGCATCTGGGAATATGATTCCTTAAGTTTGGTTATATCATTCTTAGCATAAATTCGTGTGGTATTTGGACTTGAATGCCCTAAGATATCTTGTAATTCACTAATATCCATGCCAGAACGTCTTAGATGCGTTGCTCCTGTGTGGCGGAAGATATGTGGGGTGATAATTTTGGAATCTGAAAACCCACATTTTTCTTTAATCGTTTTAATGTCTGTCTGTACGACTCGGGGGCTTAATTGTTGGTTCCTCGTATTAACTAAAAGAAAATCTTCTATATCATAATTTATTCGATTTTTAAGATGCTCTTCTAAAATTTCCAATGTTTTTTGATCAACTGGTACGATTCTCTCTTTATTTCCTTTTCCTCTGAGTCGTATATAACCTCTTTCAAAATCAATGTCTCTAATTTTTATATTACATAATTCACTTACTCTAGCCATAGTAGAATACAATAATCTGATAATTAAATAGTATCTGCTGCTTTTATGAGAGTTGAACAATTGTCTATTTTTCAATTTTTTGAAAATCTCCTCCATATCAGAAATTCTTAAAAACTTAGGTAAGCTTTCTTCAAGTTTAATTTTTGGTGTTTTGATTGTACTCATAGGATCCTTTTCCATAAACTCATTTATAGTTAAAAATTTAAAATAAGAGCGAAGGGAAGCGATTTTTCTTCCGATCCCCTTTTTAGTGTAGTTCAATTCATTCAATTTTTTTAGAAATAAACGTATTTTTTGGCGTAGTAGGGGAGAATTGATTTGTAGGTCCCCTGCAAGCTCAATAAATTTCTGAAGATCATAACGATATGCCTTAATAGTGGAGGAAGCACATCCTTCTTCAACTTCTTTCGCAATCAAAAAATCCTCAATAAAATCGGAAATTTTGGAGTTTTCCATGTTATATGGAAATTATCGTGATAATACAAAATATAGTGTAATATGCTGATGATATATCAGAAAGGAGTCTATTTTTGTAACCCTTCTCCATACCAGCCTTGTTTGATGAAAAGATAAGCATTCATCGCAGCCGTTGTCGCTTCACCAGTAGCAGTGCTTACTTGTCTTATTCCCCCAGTCACATCCCCAGCGGCATATATTCCTGGAAAATTGGTTTGTTGATTTCTATCAACTTTTATATTATTATCTTCATCAAGTTCTATACCAGCTTTCTTTGCCAGTTCGCTCTGTGACTCAACTCCTATAGCAATGAATAGAGCTTTTACGTTTATATTAGTTATTTCACCAGTTTCAACATTTTTAACTCTGAGTTCTGCTAATTTATTATCTTTAGGTATTGCTTCCTCAATAATACAATTATACATTGGTTCGACATTGGGCAAAGAATCGACTTCATCTACAATACATGCTTCTGCTCGCAAACAATGCCGTCTATGAATAAGATAGACTTTTTTTGCCACACCTGATAGATAAATGACCTCTAGACCTGCAGTATTACTACCACCGACAGTGGCAACTATTTGATCTCGAAATAATGGTCCATCACATGTAGCACAATAAGAAATCCCATTACCTACTAGATTAAATTCATTTGGTAATCCAAGTGATAAATGTTTAGATCCCGTTGCAATTATTATTGCCTTTGCTTTTATGTCACCACCATAGGAACTAACAGTCATTTCTTTTGGATTGATATTTGTAACTTCTTCAAAAAAGAAATTTGTACCATATTTTTCAGCTTGAGCCCTCATTTTTTCAGTTAATTCAAGACCATTTATACTTTCAAACCCAGGATAATTTTCAATCTTAGGAGCGGTTCCAGCTAAACCACCAAATCCTTTGTTTTCGTAGAGAGCCGTCTTTAACCCCATTCTTCCCCCATAAATAGCGGCTGTCAATCCAGCAGGTCCTCCACCAATAATTACAAGATCAAATTCATTTATATCAGGCATTTTCAATCCTATTAGATCAGAGTTTTAATCTATTATACTCAATATAATTTTAATAATAGTATAAATTTTTGTTTAATCTAATCCTTCTTTAATTGACGTAGATATTTACATGCAGTTATTCCTGCTTTTGCTCCTTCTGCTGTTGCAAAAACTACTTGAAAGAGCCCACCGGTACAATCTCCAGCAGCATAGATTCCATCAATATTAGTTTTTTGGTCTTCATCTACTTTAATATTTCCCTTATCATCTAATTCTACTCCTGCTTTCTTATAAATTGAGTTAGAGGATATATGTGACAAAATAAATAGACAATTTAGTTCAAATTCACTTACTTCTTCAGTATCTTCTATTTTTGGTTTAGTAGACTTACAAATTATTTTTTCAATTACACCTTCTGAATCAGGAATTACTTCAATTACTTCCATATTTTCAATAATTTTAATTCCTGCTTCTTTTACTTGATAAATCATATCAGGTAAATCATCAATTCCTACATCTGTTATTATTCTTGCAATACATCCCATTTGTTGAAGTGCTAATGCATCTTCTAATGTTTCTTCATCTTTACCATATAAATAAACAATTTTATCTTTGTAAGATGGACCATCACTTAACGCACTATAGGAAACTCCAAAACCTAATAGATTATCCTCTCCTTTTATTATTTCTTTTCGAGTTCCTCTGCCAGACGCAATAATTACTACATCAGATGTTATATTTGCAGTTCTGGTTGATGTTCTATTTACCCCCATACCAAGCATCAGTGAAATAACATCATCTTTGATAATTCGGATGTTTTCTGAGTAACTTTCAGCATGAACTCTAAATTTTCCTAATAAATGTTTTCCCTTAATATCAATTTCTCCGGGCCAATTTTGTATTTCTTTTGCTTTTAGTAAAGAGGATTTCTCTTTTCCTTCTAAGATTATTACATCTCTATTTGCTCGTGCACAATAAACACCCGCACTTAACCCTGCTGGGCCACTACCTATAATTAATACTTC
>JBHLRA010000215.1:0-4821 GCA_048883045.1 Candidatus Thorarchaeota archaeon
TTCTTAAATTCCATTCTTTTTTAAACAAGCTAGCACCAAGGCATCATAAAACTTCCCTTGAAAATTCAAATATTGCTTCAATATACCTTCTTCTTTAAATCCACATTTTTCAAAAAGAAATATTGATCTTTTATTTTCTGCGGCTATATATGCCTCAAGTCGATTTATTTTTAGATGATTGAAACCTATATTTTTAATCATAATTAGAGCTCTCTCTCCCAATCCCTTATTCCAAAAGAGAGGAATTAACCAAACGCCGACCTGGGCTCTCCGATGCTTCCAGTTGATATTCCAAAGACTAATGGAACCTATTCTTTCCTTTTTAACCTCATGCAACTCGATTATATAATTAAATTGAATAAAATTATCCCAATATCTTAGATAATTTTTAATTAATCTTTTTGCATGTTCTATTGTATTTAATGGACCTAAGGATAAATAGGAAGTTAGTTCTTCGTTATTTAGACTATAAAATACAAATTCTGCATCTTGTTTAGAAATTTTCCTGAGAAAAAGATTTCCATCATTGATTTCTTCTACATACTCAGAATTCCTAATCATATTTCAAAGTTTTACGGTTGTTCTTCAACTAATCCAAATGACTATATTAATATCAAAAAAAAAGGATTAAAAAATATAATGGAAAAAATTAGAATTTATATGCCACCAGTGAAGTTCGGTTCTCGTTTCTTTAGAAAGGCTTGGATTCCTTCATTAACATCAGAAGATCCAGCATTAACTCCAAAACCTAACATTTCAAATTGAATCCCAATTTCTAAAGGTACTTGAGTTCCAAATTTTATTGCTTTCTTTATACATAATAGACTAGTTGTTGGTCCACGTCCTAACCAAGAAGCTTTTTCATGAATAAGTTTTTCAAATTCTTCTCCATCATCACAAAGATAACTTACATGGCCCCATTCAAGCATTTTTTCTGCGGGAACTCGTTCTCCAAAATAAATCATATTTAAGGCTCTATTCAATCCAATACGTCTTGCCATTCTCTGAGTACCACCATTTCCAGGAAAAATACCTCTAGCTATTTCAGGAAATCCGAAAAATGATCTTTTGGTGGCAATTAAAATATCACAGACTAGAGAAAGCTCACATCCACCCCCGAAAGCATACCCATCAACGGCTCCAATTACTGGTTTTGGGAATTGTTCAATTAATGAGTAATATCTATGCTTTTGCTGCATGGCTATTGTCCAATGAACAGGGATATTTGGTTTTAATCCTTTTCCCATTGGAGAAGATAAATCAGCACCAGCAGAAAACGCTGGTTTTTTTGTAACATTTTTAGTTCCACGTATGACTATACATCGAACGCTACTATCAGTTTCGAATTGTTCCATTGCTTCATAAATTTCTCTTAACGTTTGCGTCGTAAGAGCATTTAATTTATTAGGTCTATTGATTGAAATAACTGCATAATTTCCTTCTTCGTTTATTTCAACTTCTACATGTTCAAATTTCTTTTCTGACATTTAATCTAACCTCTTTTAAATTGTTTTTAACCATCATTAAAATTTGATTTTAAGATATCTAGTATTATTTTTATTAAAATTAAAAATTTTCAAATTAAGATTAAATCTAAACTCATTAACTTCAAAAATAAAATCTAAAAAATAATAAAAAAAAATAATATTTTTTTAATCATTTTCTCATTTTAACAAATTCTCCAGATTTCATTAAGTTGCAAGGTTTTAAATAATCTTTTCCAGTTTTATTTGCTAATTCTTCTAGTATACCACTCCATTTTTCAAAATTCTTTTTACCTGCTGCAAAAGGTCCTGGACTATTCATTCCAGCCATATTTGCATCATCAATAATTTTAAAACCAGATGCAATACCCTCTTCTAATATTCGGCATCCTTCATTCAATAAAATCGCCATTGAAGTTTCTAAATTAAATAATCCTGCCGGTTCTGCTGCTTTCACTTTTGTTTTAATTCCCTCCCTTCCAGAACTCCAATCATAAAATCCTTTACCTGTTTTTGCTCCTAAATTACCTGCATCTACCATTTCTTTAACAGCTTTTGGTGGTTCAAAGTCGGGTGAAAGTGTTTCTTTGTAATAATTCATCACGTGTATCATAGTATCTAAACCAACGTAATCAGATAACTCACATGGCCCCATCGGCATTTTTCCTCCTGCATCTGCATCAATACATTCCGCTGGTATTCCTTTTTCTTTAGCGGTATCAAAAACCCAGCCTAAATATATTTGCATAGGAGCATTCATTCTGTTTACAATAAATCCAGGACGATCTTTTAAAACAGGAGCAATATATCTAGCTCCTCTTAAACAAGGTAGACTGTTTGCTACATCCATAGTCTGTTGAAATGTTTCATCAGAAGTATCTTCTCCTCGAATAACTTCAATACATCTCATTAAAGGGACAGGATTGAAGAAATGCATCCCTGAAACTCTGTCTGGAGCACCACAATCTTTACCGATTTCTGTTATGCTCATTGTTGAGGTATTTGACGCAAAAATAATATGTGAAGGGCCATTATCCATTGTTGTTTTACAAACCTGCTTTTTTACATCCATTTTTTCAATAACAGCTTCGATAACCATATCAGCATCTTTCACAGCTGAAGCTAAATCAGTAGATTTTTTACATCTTGCCATTATATCAGCTGATGTTATACCTTCTCCCAGTGCTCCTTTTTCTTCAGACTTTTTGACACCTTTTTCAATACTTGTATATGCTTTATTCACTAATTCGTCATTAATATCTACTAATGTGACATTATAGCCTGCCATTAAAGCAACCTGGGCAATTCCTTGCCCCATAAGACCAACACCTAAAGTTGCAATATTTTTAATATCAGTCATTCTAAATCACCAATTTTAATTAAGAAAAATACACAATTCCAAAAAAAAATAAGAAAAGTTATTTCATATCTACCCATTTACCAGATTTTAATAATTCACATGGTTTAAAATATTCTTTCCCTGTAAACTCTACAAGTTCATTTAATACTTCCACTTGCTTCTGCCAAGTGTTTACATTTGGAGCCATTGGTCCTGGCATATTCATCCCTGCCATTACAGCTTTATCAATTACCTCCCAACTAGTTGTTACTCCTTCCTCTAAAAGTCTACATGCTTCATTTAACATAATAGCAATTGGATATTTCAACTTATAAATTCTTGCTTTTCCCGCACTCTTATCCGGCTGTGGTCTACCTTTTGACCAATCACGGAATCCTTGCCCTGTTTTCATACCTAGTTTCCCTTCATTATATAATTTAGTGATCACTTTACCAGGTGCAAAATCAGGTGATAGAGTCTTGGCATAATACATTTGACCATGGTATAAAACATCGATACCTACATAGTCAGCTAAAACTGTAATTGACATAGGTCCAGATCGAGCATCATTATCCAGTTGGTCCCACGAGAATCCTTCTTCAGCACATTTATCAAACACATAGTTTTGATAAATTTGGGGAGGAGCAGTAACTCGATTACAGATAAATCCCGGTCTATCCTTTAATACTTTTGCGATATATCGTTCTCCTCTTAAACAAGGTATTGATTTTGCAAAATCCATTCCAATGTTTATACTTTCATCAGAAGAATGCTCACTATAAATCACCTCAATCAACTTCATTAAGGGAACTGGATTAAAAAAATGCATTCCTATACACTTATCTGGCCTGCCGGATTCTTTACCAATATCTGTAATACTCATTGTAGATGTATTTGATGCCAGAATACAGTGAGATGGTGCATTATCTCCACAAGTTTTAAAGACTTGCTGTTTTACATCCATTTTTTCAATAACGGCTTCAATCAATATATCAGCATCCTTTACTGCTGATGCTAAATCAGTTGATTTTTTACAATTTGCCATTAAATCAGCAGCGGTTTTACCTGCTGGTAATGTACCTTTCGCTTCGAGTTTTTTCATTCCTTCATCTATTTTAGACCATCCTTTGTCAACAAACTCATCTTTTAAATCAACCAGTGTTACGTTATATCCCGCCATCAGTGCCATTTGGCCAATTCCATGACCCATTTGCCCTGCACCTACTACAACTACATTTTTAATATCAGTCATTTGTTTTTTTCAACCTCTTAAAATTAAATCGGAAATTGTATTTTGCTTATCATAAATTTAGCATTCATTTTAATTTTTTTTTAAATCTTGACTTTGAATAATTTAAATCTCAATTTTTCTGTTGGAAATTAATATTTATTATTATCAATTTCGAACGATCAATCTTTATAGATTTGTTATATCTTGATCTGATATCATAAAATTATACTTTTTCAAAATTAAAGAATTATGAGAATTATTTTTATGACTTTATTAATTATAGTGAAACATTTTCATTGAATAACCAACAGGTTTATATTTTCGAATTTTTTTCACCTGATTAGAAATCGTTTTTTTTGTTAAATAAAAAATTCTTCTAGTTATTTGAAGAATTTCTTTATCTGATTTCAATAAATAAGAATAATTTGAGGTAAAATTGTGAAAATATCAAATATTAGAATTAAATTAAATTTGTCAACTCTATTAATTGTGGCCTTAGTTGGTTTTTACGCGTCGAATTTTTATGCTGCAATTGTACCGAATGCGCTAATATACGAACTTATAATTATAGGTGTAATAAATGGTGTAATAATACTACTTTCAATATTGATTCATGAATTAAGTCATTCAGTTGTTGCTCAGAGATTTGGACTTGGTGTTTCTGAAATTGAGCTTTATTTATTTGGAGGTGTTTCTAAGATAGAAGAAGAACCAAGAACACCTAAATCGGAATTTATTATAGCTCTTGTCGGTCCATTGTCTAGCTT
>JBHLRA010000216.1:0-4739 GCA_048883045.1 Candidatus Thorarchaeota archaeon
AAAAGTTCCTTGTATTTTTTTGTGTCAACATCTTGAAGTTTGGCTAATTCGATTGCCTTAGCTCCAAGTGTCCCTTTACTTTTGATAAAGCTTATTGTTTCACCTTTCTGAAATTCTTTTCCCGTTACTTCTTTTAATTCAATTGCAGCTCTGACATGTTGAGGTATAACTTTTATATAGCTCTTAAGATTTTTTTGTAATGAGATATTAATTGCATAATCTTCTAACCGAAAAGTATCAGGTTTACCAATCTTTTTAAGATTACTTTTGACAATCTCTATAATATCATCTTTCGCTTTCAAGAATTGTTTAGTAGTTGTAATATTTTTCAAGATTTCTATCATTTCATTAAAAACTTTCTTAATAAAATCAGGTGTATTTTTCTTTTTAGCTACAAGTCCCTTGATATCAACGTATTTTGTGTCCTTATAAATCCCAACATAATTCTTTTTTCTATCTGAGAGGGCTAGGAATTGATATGTCTTCTCTTCTTCTAAGTCAAGATCTAATTCTTTCTTACTCCAATCAGAGATTTCTTTCATTTGATCTTTTGTTGGGTTTAATAGGAAAACAGAGTCTGTATCCCCATATAGAACCTTAACACCAATTTCTTCTGATTTCTTAATAGTTTGTTTTATGGAATATTGGCCTATCGAAGTTGTGCTTTCAGCAACAGGTAAGCAAAAAAGAGGAAAATTCTGAGATCCAAAAACACCATAGCTTCCGTTAATAAACACTTTAAGAGCTTGTTGAATTGTATGATAATAACTTCTTTGTTTTTCTGTTAGGTTTTTATCGCCGGATTTAGGTTTAAAATATTTTACCCTAATGTCACGGAAAAACCCTACAACATAAGCAAAAATCCCCATTTTTTTAGTACAAATATAATAAGGAGTCCCCTTTACAAGATTATCTTCATCATCTTTATGAGGACATTGAACAGTCTCGTAAGAAAGATTATATTCCTTAATAATAGAAGGGTATAGTGAAGCGAAATCCATCACAACAACATCAAAATGGATCCCTGGAACAGGTGGTACTACGTAAGCCCCTGCAAATGTTTTTCCTTCTATAACCGCTTTAGAATATCCTCCAGTTTTTAATTCTTTTATTTCAGATCTTCGAGGAATAAGAAAATTATTTCTTCTATGTTCAAAATAAAAGATATTCTGAATCCATGTTGAGATTTGGCGCCTTACTGTTTCATGAATAGGCAATTTGGTTATTCGACATAATAATATTATTAAGTTCCACACAAGGGAATTATTAAATTTAGTTAATTCCAAGGTAAGTATTGAGTCCTTCAAATTATACCAAGTTAGAATATCGTATTCCATTTCGTGTATTTCTTCTTCATGTTCATATTTTCTTTCTCCAAGTAGAGCGTCACTAATTGCGTTTAGTGAACTGCTTTCATATGCGCCCCCAAATGCATATCCTGAAATACTCCTATTAAAGAAGAAATTAAATAGATCGATATGGATTCCTTTTCTTAAATCGCAATCTGAGGTAGATAAAAACCCAAAACCTCTTTTAATATGAATAGGATTCAAATCTTTATCTATTTTTAACTTATTTGCTCTATGAAACATATAATTTAAATCAAAATTATCACCATTAAATGTAATAATTACGGGATATTCCCACAGAAGACGGAAAGTTTCTATTAACAATTCTTTCTCGCTTTTAAAGAAATATAATTTAGCGTCTGAAGGAAATTTTTTATATAATCCACGATATGAAAAGCCTTCTCGTTCTAATACATATACTAATTTTAATCCATCTGAAGCCACAAATGATATGCTAATAATTTCTTGTTTTGCTTGACGGGGATCTGGAATAATAAAGTCTTCTGATCCTAGACTTACTTCAATATCCATAGCTAAGCGTTTTACATCTGGAATAGGAGTTAGAAAAATATCTAAAAACTTTTCTGAAAACTCTTGAATTTCTTTTGATTCATCAATAAATAGATTGCGCAATTCTTTTGCCATTTTTTTAGACTCTTCGGAATCTTCCTCAAAACTTAATTTCTTAATTTGCCCACCTTGGATGCTATAAATCAAACCAGGAATAAGTTGTCTATCAAAAATATAGTTTAGATGGTATCTAATGTCCGCTTCCCACGCTTTAATATCATTTGAGCCCAAAATATTTCTAATATTGGTCCCAGAACCACCAATATCTGATGGAGTTTTACCAAAAATTTTTGTCATGGATATTTTTTTATCTTGTAATAAATCGAATCTTTCTATTTCTTCAAATCTAGTAAATCCCTCATAGTTTTTTAATTCAGTAATGGTTCCCAATTCTGAAATTGATTTTTTACTTAAACAATAAGGTTCATGATCCGTGGTATCGACCCAAATCTTAATATCATCAGTTTCTAAATCGTAAAATTTACAATAAGCCTTATTTTGACCACCATCATAATCCACATCAAGTAGTAGTCCTCGTTCCATATCCTCCACTAGTTCTCCCTTTTCAATTAAGTAGCGAATATATTTTGAAGTTACCGTTTCACGTTTAACCGTCGGTAATTTTATATTTCCCTCTTTTAAACCAAATGGTTTTCCATTTCCTTTGAAGAACATGTTTGAAGGTATTTCTTTTGGAATCTCTTCTACATGAGCTGTTCGTTCTTCAACTATTTCATCTTTTACAGGTTTAGATTCTACTTTTGGTTTTTCTTCTTTTTCTTTTTCAATCGGAAGTTTTTTCGGCTTTTCTGCTGTTTCTTTTTTTACCTTACCTTTTTTTTCTACAAAAGTGAAAAGAGAGGTTTGGGACTTATCATCTGGTTTTTTCTTTTTCGCTGGCGGCATTTTTAACAATTAAGGTAATATTATACTGTCTAATATAAATAATTATTATTATATTTATTATAATACCCACTATTCCTTCTTTAATATTTGAGGAACTATATGAAAGTTTATTAAATTCACATAGAAAAGAGATAATGCTTATTTTAAATTATAAAATTTTTTCACTAACTATTATTGCCAATTAGTTTCTTTATTTCATCTAAAAGAAGTTGTTTCTCAGCGATATACCAATCAATTTGGCTTCGACTAGGATTTTCATGATATATAATTTCAGCAACATTTCTTATTTCATCTTCGGATGGAGGAATCAATTGTCCATTAACGTCATCTCTTATTAAAAGAATTAAATTATCTGTTTCCAATGGCTTGATATCATATCCATCTTTGATGTTGTTATTAATTGTCACGCATAATTCTGCGAGCCTCCAGACACTCTTTTCTAAGCTTTGGTTCTCTTTATAAATTTTGAATGCTAATTTAGTAACATCTTCTTTTGTAAACATTTTTCTCAAACAGAAGTCTGATACTCTAAAAAATCGGTAAACAAGTAATTGAATAACAAAAAGATAAATAAACTTTTAACTATTTGTGTTGACTTTTTTGAGCGTTTAAAACCACAAAATTAAAAATTTATATTAGTTACTTATAAATTAGCTGTTTTGAAAAAATGCCTCCGTGGCTTAGTGGTAGAGCAGCAGACAGTGGTTTATATTTTAATCCGTTCTGCAATTGTAATCTGCCGGTCGTGGGTTCAAGTCCCACCGGGGGCTCCATTATGATTTATATTACATTATTTTATTTTAACTCTGAATTTTTAAATATTGATAAATCAATTCAGCCGCTTCTTCGATACCACTTAAAGTACTTATTTCCGGAACATTATGAGAATACATGATTGGAATTCCAATTAAAACAGAAGGGATACCCAACCATTTTTGAGCTTTACCAGCATCAGAACCATAAAATTCTAAAATACCATTTTGGAATTTTAAATTGTTTTGATCAGCTACTTCCACCAATGTTTTACATAATTTATAATCAAAAACACCTGAACCACCTGCTTCTTGCCAAACAATTACAGGTCCATCATTTAATTTTATGTCTGAACTTACCATTCCAGGTAAATCTTCTACAATTCCAATATCTAATGCTAGTATCTCATCTATTGAATTATTTCTAGCAAAAAATAGAGATCCCTCTGTGCCAATTTCTTCTCTTGTAGTTGCAACGACATAAAGGTCAAATGGTTTTATTAAATACCCTTCCTCATCTAATAAATTATTAAATATCTTTTCTGTTAATAAGACTAAACCCGTTAAAGCAACCAAGTTATCCATTGAATATCCAGAAATAATATCATCATTAAAGTCTTCGTTCAATAGTTCAAACTCTCCTGAGAATACAAACGGAGCACCAACATGTATTTTAAATTTCTCTATTACCTCTTGTTTATCTTGAGCTCCAATAAAGATCTCCATTTGAAGTGGTTCAATTTTTTCTTCTTCTCGTAATTTCGGTGGAGCTGTATGTGCAGATCTTCCTGCAATCACACCATTTATCCACTTTCCTTCCATATTTAAAATTGAAATTTTCTTAGAGACTAACCATCTTCCTTCATATCCACCTCTTTCAGAAAACTCTAATGTGCCTTCTTTTTTTATTCTTCTAATAGTCCCCCCAATTTCATCCATATGTGCTAGTATGGCAATAGCTTTTTTACTAGATTTTCCATTGATTTTGATATAATAATTACTAAGCGAATCTGTTTTAACTTCAATACCTTTATTAATGAAGATCTTCTCTAATTCTTTTTTAAAAAGTTCTCCACGAGCTCTCTCTAACCCACTAGGTGCTCTAGCTGATGAAAGTGTTTTAATTATCCTAAAAATCTCCTTTTTCTCCATAATATTCCAC
>JBHLRA010000217.1:0-1760 GCA_048883045.1 Candidatus Thorarchaeota archaeon
GATAAATCCATCCATGTGGCAACTTGTGTACCTTCAGCAATAAAATTGAAATTAGAAAGCATTATACCCTTTGGAACCCCAGTAGTTCCCCCTGAATATAACACTACAGCCATATTATCAGGTTGCATACTAGATTTAGGTATCTCAGCGTAAGATTTTGCCATAATATATTTCCACCATTGAATTTTAGGATTTTCAGGTACATCTACTCGTTCTTGGCCAAGTTGAGTTAGAATTGTCATTTTTAATGATGTCTTGTCGATAATTTTCTCGACATTGGCATAAACTCTATCAAGAGTAAGCAGATGTGTACTATTACTCAGGTTTAAAAAAAATTCAATTTGACTTGGAGGACTTAAGGGATGGATCATACTTGCAATAGCCCCAATTTTATTTATTGCATAAAAACAAATAATTCCTTGAGGAGTGGTAGGCATTGCTATTGTCATTCGATCTCCTTGTTTTAATCCTAAATTATATAAAGCTTTAGCACATTGATTGATTTCTTCAATCATCTGTCTATAAGTAGATTCATATCCCATAAAATCATAAGCTATTGAATCAGGGTATCTTTCAGCAGTTTGCTTTACAGCATTATACATTGTAGTCTTAGGATAATCGATATGTTCGGGAACATGTTTATCATAAAAATTTAACCAAGGTTTAGTTTCATACATATTTTATCAATTAATTCATCCAATATTGAGATTTAAGATAAATTTCACAAAAATATTTAGAAGAAGATATTTCTGGATATATTAAAAAGGTTGCTTATTGCTCATCTTTTTTTTATATATAATTAAGACAAAACTAGCAGTAATTAAAAAAGAAGTTATCACAAATTCAAGAGGGAAACTAGGTATTATTGGAAGGTAATATCTTGTTAATTCTTTATTTATAACTGTTCCATTGCTATAAGTTATTGTAGATGTAAAAAAGAAAGTATCTGGTCCACCGTTGATTAGTATTATTTCAATGTAATAAATCTTCTCTTCTGTAGCTGTATAATTTATATACGGATTATCATCCAGGCTATATGCAACTGTTGGCGGAGTATTAAAGATTACACTCCTTAATGTGTTATCATTATTTATATAGGATTGTACAGGTCTTACATTAAATAAAAAAAGAGTAAAATTTCCACTTTCTGAATGAGTAAGACTAAGTTCAATATTATGATCCACATCTAAATCAATTAGGAAGAAAATATAATTCCCATTATTCATATTGTCAATATAACTGAAAGCTAAGACATTATTAATAGGGATTACCATTAAAAGTAATAATAGCGATAATGATGTCTTTTTATATTTCATTATAAAAGTTACCGAAACATATTGAAAAAATATATTATATAATAATTATGAGTTTTAATTAAAATTCACTTTAGATTTTTATTTTTTATAGGTTGAGTAAAATTTAATAATATTGTCTTAAGCATATACTTTAGAGAGCTCATGGAGCATTTAATTTTAGAAAATTTAGATTTTGGTAAATATCACGGTTTAGGGAATGATTACATAATAATTAATGATATTAAATGGACGATTCCAGAGAACAAAAAATCCGCATTAGCACTTAAATTATGTGAAATTCATTTTTCAATCGGAGCAGATGGTCTAATTTTCGTGTGTGAATCCAGTAATGCTGATATTAAAATGAGGATATTTAATAATGACGGATTAGAAGCGGAAATGTGCGGGAATGGGATAAGATGTTTTGCCAAATATATTTATGAGAACAATATTGTTAAAAAAGAT
>JBHLRA010000217.1:1860-4696 GCA_048883045.1 Candidatus Thorarchaeota archaeon
ATGGAAAACTATATTTTGCAAATTTAAACACATTAAAAATTGCAGAGAAGTATAATACGCCTATTTATATCATCAATGAACAAATGATTCGAAAGAGGTATAAAGAATTAAAAAACGCTCTAAATTTGAGATATAAAAGAAATAGAATCTACTATGCTGTAAAAGCAAATACAAATTTATCAATTTTAAAGATATTAAGATCTGAAGGTTCTTACTTCGATTGTTCATCAATAGGAGAGATTTATGCATCTTTGAAATCTGGAGTTTCTTCAGATCGCATAATTTATACAGGAAATATGTTTACAAATAATGATTTCGAATTTGCCATTGATAAAGACGTGCTAATAAACTTAGATAGTTATAGTCAATTAATCAGGTTATCTAAAATATATGAAAATAAAGGAAAAGATAAAAAGATAGTTTCCTTTAGATTTAATCCTGAATTTGGGGCAGGACATCACCCACATACTATAACTGCAGGGAAGAAAATTAAATTTGGTATATTAGAAACTCAAATGATTAAGGCATATTCCAAGGCAAAGGAATTAGGCTTTAAAAAATACGGAATTCACCAGCATATCGGATCGGGGATTATTGATGCTACAGATTATGAAAAACCTATTGAAAAATTTCTTTTCATAATTGAGAAATTAGTAAATGAACTTGGAATTCAATTTGAGTTTGTAGATTTTGGTGGAGGTTTAGGCATCCCATACCATCCAGAGGCAAATCCATTAGATTTAACCAAATATAGTGAAATTGTAATTAATAGATTCAAAGAAATTGTAGAAAAAGGAGAAATAGGTGAACCATTTCTTTTTATTGAACCGGGACGCTATATTTCTGCTGAAGCCAGCATCATTTTAGCACAAATAAATACAATAAAAGATAATGGCTATAAATTGTTTGCTGGATTAGATGCGGGATTCCATACATTAATTCGTCCCACCATGTATGGTTCATACCATCATATTCTTGCCTGTAAGAAAAATAAAAAAGAAACTTTGAAGTATGATATTGTAGGACCCATATGTGAATCCGGAGATGTGCTTGGAAAGGAAAGAGAATTACCTGAATTGAGTGAGGGAGAATATCTTGCTATATTAGATGCTGGAGCATATGGATTTACTATGAGCAGTCCATATAATTCAAGACCTAGACCCGCAGAGCTCTTAATAAATGATGGTAATATTTACAAAATCCGTGATGAAGAAACATTTAATAATTTAATTGAAAATCAAATAATTCCTAAACACTTGAAATAATTGATATTTGTTAATCGAAACAATAAAAATTAAAATTTAAGTCAGTTATTTTTATATTGAGATAAAATTATAAAAAGTGGGACTATTAGGGCTTGGATACCCCTTAATGCTCTCGATGAAGTGTTGGCAATATGAAATCTATATGAAGTTTATCAACTAACGAAGATTGATGATAATACTGATCTGCACTGATTAATTTTTATAATTTTATCTTATTACAATCCTAAAACTTCGTTTGTTGAAAATATTTTATTTTCTTTAGCAGTAGCTATAAACTTAATCGCAGTTATTGCACCTGAAGCGAAACAATTTCTGCTATGCGCTTGATGTTTAAGTTCAATACGTTCTCCAGGACCTGCATATAAAATTGTGTGATCTCCAACGATATCACCAGCTCTAACAGATAATATGCCTATTTCATTTTTGGCTCCTACTTGTCTTTTATTTGGACCTTTATCCCTTCCATATTTAACAACATTTTCCAGTTTTACACCCAAGGAATCACAAATATTCTTTGCAAGGGTAAGGGCTGTTCCTGAAGGTGAATCTAGTTTTCGATGGTGGTGGGCTTCTAATACTTCAATATCCCATTCACCTAAATAATTAGTTAGTAATGATGCCATTTTAAAGAGTACATTAACACCAGTAGCCATATTAGATGAAATTACTGCCGGAGCGCTATTAATTTTTACAAGTTCTTTCATCTTACTTAAAAAATCCTCCGATAATGCAGTAGTACCAATAACACATCGTACTCCATTTTCAGCACATATTATACAATTTTTTTCGGTTGCATGTGCAACTGTAAAGTCGACTACTACATCTGGATGAGTATCATTAATTACTTCTTGTAGATTATTAACATCAGTTATTTTTATTTTATTTGGATCATTCACACCTATAGTAATCCCTAATTCCTCATCAATATGAGAAATATCACATGCTGCTACAACCTCAATTTCATCATCATTTATAGCTAATTGACTTATTAACCTGCTTGTGTTACCAGTGGGCCCTAAAATAAGTAATTTAATCAAATTTCCATGTACCTCCAAATTTTAGATTAAATCTAATTTTCTTAATACATCTTTTATTTTATTTTGATTTACTTCTAATGGTGGAGTAAGTGGCATTCGCATTCTTATATTCATTAAGCCCATGACTTCCGCAGCAAATTTTACAGGTCCAGGATTAGTTTCAATAAATAACACCTTGAACAAGTCATATAGCTCTAATTGCATTTTTCTAGCTTTGTCCCAATCGTTATTAAGCATACTATTTGTAAATTCCACTAATTTTGATGGAATGATATTTGAAGCAACACTTATTACACCCTTTCCTCCTAATGCCATAATATGATATGTCATTCCATCATCTCCACTTAAAACAATAAAATCATCTGGTGTTGTTTTAATGATCCTAGTAATTTGATCAATATTACCACTAGCACATTTTATCCCAACAATATTATCTTTAGTATTTGCTAATTTAGAAACCGTCTCGGGTTCTAAATTTCTCCCGGTACGACTAGGGACATTATATAATATTATAGGAAGGGAAATAGAATCTGC
>JBHLRA010000218.1:0-4637 GCA_048883045.1 Candidatus Thorarchaeota archaeon
ATTGGTCAAAAGGTAATAGTTTGCGACATTTTATTCGGAAAGAATTGAGAATAAATTTATAATATTAATTTTAAATATTTACACAGCACAAATTTACTCAATAAATTAGTAAACAACCTATATGTGAACAAAATGAATTTTGCAAGAAATAAACTACTGAAGATTTTGCCGTCAATACTATATGTTGGGCTCTGCACATTCATTCTGCTCTTGGATTTTAATATATGGATTGAAGGATCTGCTGAATATCCGAAATTTTATATCATGCCAATAGTTTATTCGCTGATTTTTTTAGTAATTCTGATATTTTTAATAAAATATATTAGGTCAAAGAAGGAATTAAGTGAATTACCTTCCGAAATCAGTTATAACAAAACTTGGATATTGTTTATTGCTTATTTAGCTGTGATATGGTTTCCAAGACAATTTATGATTTGGAAGTTTGGGGTGACATTTGAAAAAATCCCTATTTTATATTTAATAGTAACTCAAATTGTACTTCTTGAAGGAATATTTTTAACGGAATTTGGTTTAAAAAGAGAGCAGCTTGTAAAGAATGTTATTCTTGGTTGTATAATTGCATTAATCGATATTTCAATGATGACAATAATTAATATTTTAATTCCTGTAATTATTCAAGGTCCAACTGTTCTTTCAAGTCTAGAAACATTTGATATTACTCAATTCATTACTTTTCCATGGCAACTTATTGCTGTTGGTATTAGTGAAGAACTTTTCTTTAGAGGGTATTTTTTTACGAAATTCAGAAAATCTGGAAAATCTTTTTGGCATAGTGCTGTTATTACATCATTTGTATTTATGATCTTTCATATTCCATGGTTGATCACTATTGATTTTGAGTTACGTTTATATATACCCTATGTTATATGGAGAGTTATAAACATATTTCCTTTTGGGTTAGTTTGTTGTGCACTTTATGAAAAAACCACTAGTTTAACAGCTCCAATTATATATCATGGATTTAGTAATTCATTGTCTACATTCATTGTGGTAAATATTGGTCCAAATTTTATAATTGAATTTTTAATTTGGATTATTGCGTTTTTTGTTTTATTGGGTATTGCTTTTCTAACACCATTGATATGCAAGCTCTTCAGATTTGGAAATCAATAAGAAACATAAATTAATTTTTATTTAATAAAATTTTTTTATAGACATTAATACAATTTTAGCAAACTCAGGTAACTGAGATATTAATAGGTGTTTAATCTGAAAATAGTGATAATTGGAGCGGGTTCGCTACAGTTTGGACTAGGAACAGTAGAGTCTATTTTAAAAAGTGAAATTTTACGAGGATCTACAATTTCTTTACATGATATTAATTTAGAGACACTTGATCTAGCATATAAAGCATGCGAATCTGCTAAAAAAATGACTAATTTAGATTTTGATTTAGAATATACTGTAAATCGACCTGAAGCATTAAAAAACGCTGATTTTATTATAAATTCTATTGAAATTCCCCCTCGATTTGAATTATTGGACATGGATTATCGTATACCTCAGCAATATGGTAATAAACAAATTACTGGGGAAAATGGTGGACCTGGGGCTTTATTTCATTCACTAAGAGTTGTCCCTCCGATATTAGACATTTGTGGAGATGTTCAAAAAATCTGTCCTAATGCCCTATTTATTAATTATTCCAATCCCATGAGTATAATTTGTTTAGCGATTAAAAAAAAATATCCTTCATTGAGATTTGTTGGACTTTGTCACGAATTTCAACATTTTTACCCAATATTAAGTAAAATTCTTGATACACCAAGTTCAAATTTAGAGATCAAGGCTGGAGGTTTTAATCATTTTGGAGTTATTTTAGATATTAAATATAAAGATACGGGTAAAGATGCATATCCAGATATACGAAAAAACGGTCCAAAAGTACTTAAATCTATAAAACAAGGTCCTCATCTTGATGATGGCTATGATTTGATATCTTTTATTTTAGAAACTTATGGATATTTACCATACACAACGGATTCACACTATGGAGAGTATATCCATTGGGCATGGGAAAAAGCAGATATCAGCGCAGTACGTAGATTTCATATTAGGTATAAACATCTTCTAGCAGCAAATTTTAAAAGATTGAGTAGGCAAATCAAAAATGGTAAGGATTTAAAACCATTGCTACCTACCGAAGAAAGTGCTATACCAATTATTGAAGGGATTATAAGTGATGCTAACTATGAAGAGCCTTCTGTTAACATCCCTAATGCGGGAATAATAACTAATTTACCGAGTAATTTTATTGTGGAATGTCCTGCGATAATTAATAAAAGTGGAATCCATGGTATAACTCTTGGAGATTTCCCTAAAGGACTTTTAGCATTTTTAAGAACGCAAGCTTCATTTCAAGAATTAGTGGTTGAAACAATCCTTACTAAATCTAAAAACATAGCATTACAGGCTTTACTTGCTAATCCTACAATAGAAACAACTTGGCAGGCAAAAAAAATCTTAGATGAAATATTAGAATTACAGAAAAAATATATTCAAATAGAGTTAGAATAAGAACTAATAGGACTCTATTTATTTCTTAATACTATGTTCTTTCAATCTTATTTTTCTTTCCATTACTTTATCAAATAACGTATCCATTGAAGGATAGGGAGTGAACTGTCTATCCCGTTTTATCATTCTAATTGCTTCTGATGGACATTTAGCAGCACAATTTCCGCACCCTATGCAACGTTTTTTTTTAATTGACGATAAATCATCTTTAAGTTTTATTGCTTTCATAGGGCAAATTTCTACGCATGTACCACACCCTGTGCATAAATCAGAGTCCACATCAGCATAATAATTTGCTACAACAATATCAGCAGGATTAGGGAGTAAAATGTATTTAGACAAGTTTTCACAACAACAGCTGCAGCAACTACATATAAATGAAAAAATTTGTGAATTATCTGGTTGTAATACAAGTCCTTCTTCTTGACTTTTTTTTAATATTTCAAATGCTTCTTCTTTTGTTATTTGACGTCCCCGTCCTAGATCAATAGTTGCTTGAGCCATCATACCAGCTGCCATACAAACTTCTCTACGATCAGTAGCTTTGCATGGATCCTCTAAAATATCTTTTACTTGTCTACAAACACAATTCAATATTGCGAATGGTCCTTCAGAGGATTCAAGAATTTTGGAAATATTATCAAAATTACTAACGTTATGTTCAAGTTCTATACTCTTTTCAACTGGAATTGTACGTAATTGAGCAGCTCTCACTTTAAATGCTTCTGGTAAGTAAGCTTGTGTAAAATAATCATGAAAATCCTTAATAAATTCTTTTGTAAGGTTATTTACTTGCCACTCAAACATACCTATTACTAAAAGCGCATTTCCATAATATTTCTTTCCTTCCTCTTTTTTAAAATTTATAGATCCTTTAGATACCATTCTATCTAAAAAAGTTTCTAACTCTTCGAGAGAAATTCCTGTCTCTTTTGCTCTTTCGTAAATAATTTCTATTGGTTCTAAGTCTCTATCCCACCCGAATTTTAAAAACATAGCGATTTTTGCTTCTTCAGGTGTAAAAAGATGTTTTAATAAGCGAATATCTGCACCAGATTTCACAGAGGGAAATCCAACTGGCATTTTGTCTAAATGCTGCTGTAATTTTCTATATATATCAGAATCTTCTATTATACCTAAATTTGCCATTTTTTATAATCCTAAAAATAATAAAATTTGAGATTAAATTATAATTTGTTCTTTGTATTTATATAAGTTTTTTTCTAGTCATCCCAATTTATTATATGTTCTGGGTATGGCTTAATATTCTTCAATGATGTCCGTAGAAACAAGGGATATAATCTAATTTCTTCTAATTGATTGATATCTACCCATTTAAAAATTAGTTCAATTTCTTTTCCATACAGTCTATCATTTTCCTCTAACATACACTCTTTCCCAGAAAATTCTTCATTTTCTAAAATTAATGGTGTATCTGGATGAAATTCCATGAGATAGAAAATAGATAATTCGTGATGATTCTTTTCCTCAAAATTGAAAAAATTTTCCACAAAATAAAGAGGTCTAATTATTCTAATTTTAGCATTAAGCTCTTCCTTCATTTCTCTTATAAGAGTATCGTGAGAAACTTCAAAAAATTCACACCTTCCCCCAGGTAAACACCAGAAATCATCAAGGATACTTCTATGTATAAGTAATTTATTATTATTAATCGCTACTCCAGCAACTCTGTAAACAAAAACATTACTTTCTTTTTCAAATATTAACATTTGAATTAAAAATTTTATATAAATTTAAAAAATTTGTATTTTAGGTTGATATAAAAAAAAGGAAAGAGATAATTTTAGTCCCTGAAACCGTAATAGGCATTAATTAGTAATAATAAAAGACCAATAACGGTAATGTTATAGGTTCCTATTAGAGTTGTTATTACATAATCCCACCGAAAAGAGTAACATAATAACGCTATAACAACCACTATTAACACAATAATCGATAGTATGTTTTTTCCTGTTCGCTTCCACCAATTAGGTTCTAACATTAATTTTTCAATTATTTGTGCTTGACTTAATGAAGCATCCATATTTGCTATATCCTCCTTGATTCTTTTCATTTCTCTAATTTTAAAAATTGATCTG
>JBHLRA010000219.1:0-4626 GCA_048883045.1 Candidatus Thorarchaeota archaeon
ACAATTATCATATCAATTATTTTATTCATTATAGGTTATCTGGTAATTTATTTTGCAGCAGATATCTTTTTAGATAATTTAAAAGCGTTGAGTGTCCTTTACGGGATATCACCTTTTGTTATTGGAGCATTACTCATTGGAATCGACCCAGAAGAATCAATTGCCTCAGTTATTGCAGCTATTAATGGACTTTCTAACATCGCAATAGGAAATGTTATTGGGAATTCTGTATTTGCATTAACAATAAGTTTTGCGATTCCCACCTTATTCTATAGAATTGAGTTTAAATCAATTCCTCAATTTTATTTTATATTGTTATACTTTTGCCTTTTTTTAATTATTCTAGAAATTTTACTTAATTTTGGAATATTTTTTGGAATCTTAGCAATATTAGTATATACTCTATATTTGATTAGAAATATAAAGCAATCTTTTAAAGAAACTTATAAAGAATTAGATTTAAATGTTGATGTTAAGGAAGATTATCAGAACAAAAAAAAATCAGACGTAGGCTCAAAAAGTAAAAAAATTTTTCTAATAATTGTTAGTTTTATCTCCATTTTTCTAGGAGGAGAATTATTAATCTATGCTTCTGAAAGAATTATAACACAGACCAATATCCCCGAAACTTTCTTTGGGCTCGTTATAATTGCATTCGTAACAAATGTTGAGGAATTAACATTAGTTATAAAATCAATAAAAAAAAAGACTGTTGAAATTGGTTTGGGAGGGATGATTGGAAAAGTTATATGGAATTTAACACTCACATTTGGAATTAGTTCTATTTTTATAAACAACCTTCAATTTTTATGGATATTATTCTGGAGTTGGGTATTATTATCAATAATAATATTATATTTTAATTATTCTTCAAGAAAACGAAATTTGGTGAAGAGAGATGGAATAATATTAATAATACTTCTGCTTTCTTTCCTAATAATTAATTTCACAGTGGTAGTATAATTAAGATTAAATAAAAAAGAGACAAAAAATATATCTTAATATTATTATTTTCAGGGATTCTCTTCCATTTCTGGTACTTCTTTTAGAGATTCAATGATGTTTATAATATCTTCTGCTAGTTCATAACGTTCGGCTCGATGTTTTTCCCGATTCAATCTTTTTTCGACGCGTAAAGGTGACCCAACCTTCACTTTTATACCATCTCCAGTAAATAGGTTTAAAATTTTAGTCTTATAAGTTGAGATAGCTATTGGGATAATTGGAGCATCCCCTGCAATTGCGAATTTTATTATCGCAGCCATCGATTTCACCTGAACTTCCCGATCATGTTTAGCTTCCGGAGTCATACCTACGAGATCGCCTTTCTCGTTTAGTATCTCAAAAACTTTTTCTATAGGTTCAGTATCTTCTTTATTTTCAGTTCCTCTAATCATTCCAAGACTTTTTAGAATTGGGCCCATAATTTGATGCTTCATTAATTTCGGGTCAAGCATGAAATGAATTTTTCTTCCAGATACTTGAGCTATGATTAACATGTCTCTAATGATATTTGGGGTTATTGTTGTTAAAATCGCTTTTCCTCGAAAGGGAATATTATCTTGCCCTTCGATTTGTAAATCCATGAAAGCTTTAAAAAATAAACCACTGAGCCCCTTTACGGCACCATAAAGCATATCAAAAGCTATCAACTTTGGATTTAATTTATCTCCTTCGTCCTTTATTTCCGGACTTGTACTTTCACTTTCACTCATATTTTCTTACCTTTAATTATAGTTTATTAATAAAATCATTAACTTCTTCCATTTTTTTTTCATAATATTCTTTCAAATCTTTTTCTGAAACAAATGTAGGTATTACTTTTTCAGTATAAAGATCGAAAATCGTACTTAACTTAGTTTTATGCTTAAGGGTTTCTAGGAATTCTTCTCCTAATTCCATTAAATTTTTGAAAAAATCTGACATACGATTAAAACACCTCCCATTTTCCACATCTACTTCCCCAACGAGCTATTACCTTGTTCTCGTCTTGAGGCATTTTAACTTGAACAATTTCACAATTATTTGGACAATCTCCGCAATGAAATGTTGAGGTTTTGAATTCAATATCACTTACATCAAGACCTCTGAATACAGTTTCTGTTGGGTTGTCTAAATAATAATCCCTAACAAGGATTGCCATTCCCAAAGCACCCATTAATACATTATATTTAGGTACTATTACTTCACAACCCAAGTGTCTTTCAAAAGCTTGAATAATTCCTTTATTGTAGGAAACTCCTCCTTGGAATACTATTGGTCCGTTTAATTCCTTTCCTTTTGACAAATTATTCATATAATTCCTTACTAAAGAATCACACAAACCAGCAATAATATCTTCTCTCGAATATCCCGCATTCTGTTTGTGAATCATATCCGATTCCGCAAATACTGTACATCTTCCCGCAATACTCACAGGATTTTTTGATCGTACAGCGTAATCTCCAAACTGTTCAATTGGAATTCCAAGTCTAGATGCTTGATGATCAAGAAAAGAACCAGTACCCGCAGCACATACGGAATTCATAGCAAAGTCGACAATAATACCATCCCGCAAAATGATAATTTTAGAATCTTGTCCACCAATCTCTAAAATTGTACTAACGTCAGGATAGAGAGATTGTGTAGCAACCGCATGAGCTATAATTTCTGTTTTCGCTAGATCTCCTCCAACAATTGCCTTAGTTAAATACCTCGCTGAGCCAGTAGTTCCACAACAACGTATTTGATATTCTTGGAGTTGCTCATTTTGTGCAACTTGTTTTCTTAAGTCTTCCATACCTGCTTTGGCAGATTCAATAGGAGATCCGCGATTACGTAAGAATACACTCGTAAGAAGATTACCATCTATATCCATTAAAACAAATTTACAGGTAACACTACCAATATCAATACCAAGAAAAGCATCAAGCTTTCCGTCTTCCTTTGCAACTTTATCAGATACTTGTACTATTTTTATTCACCATACTTATGTTTGAATTAATTGAACACATTCTTGAAAAAAATGGGATCCATTAGAACTATAAAAATTATCTCTCTCAGCTTTAAGTGAGGTTCCTTCATTTTCTAATTTATATTTACGTCTTGATTCCATTAGATCAGCAAAAGCTTCTAATCTTGTTCTCATGCCTTCAGTTCCAGAATGTTCATCAAAGGAAAAATAAATAACAGGTAAATCGAATTGTTTCTTTAATTTATTTGTAATAATAGTTCGTGCCACAACCTCAGGCATGCAAGTGAATGGATAATCATGTACAAAACCATCGAATCTTGAACGTGCAGCATGAATATAACTTCCTATAACCCAAACTGCTTCTCCTCCAATATCCATAGGGATATAAGGTTTTGCCAAATGCTCCAACCATTTTCTATGGTAATTCAAATGAAATTTATGTACGACCCAATCATATAAACTTAGAAACTGGTGAATTTCTATGCCCATATCCCCAAGCTTTCGTCGAATATCTACATTGACATATGGTTCTAAACTTATATGAATTTCTCCGGTTAACATAACCTTCAGTGGATTTCGTGTATTATCAACATCAATTTCATTAAAATCTTTCTTAATTACATCCGTAAAATTTCGTAATTCCTTAAGAGTATTAGCTCGATCAAGCTTATTTAATACATTATTTAATACGTCAGTAGTGTCTCCTTGGTTTCGTTCATATGCACGGAACAAACCTTCAGCAGTTTGAATATCGTTTAATAACTTAGCTTTCTTCAAGAAAAAAATAACTGCTTTTACATATCTAGGATAATCGAAAAGACTACTTTTACCACTTACTTCTTGAAGAGTCTTAACCCAATGAAATTCGAGCAAGTCAGCTTGATCTAATGGAATAACTCTCACATGTTTATATCCCATATCGTGTAGAAGGCGTTCTTGAACAGCGTGATAAAACCCAAAACGACATGGTCCGCAATCTATAGCCATTACTAAAGTGTCTGCACCCTTTTTAATTGCATTCACAAAATCTCCTAAAGTCGCTTTAAATGGGAAACAAACGAATTCTGGGCTGTATTTTACTCCAACCTTGATTGCTTCTCGGTTTGTAGGGTCTGGAATCACAACTTTTATCGATGGATCTAGCTGTTCGAAAAGTGTCTTAAATGCTACCCAGCTGATACCCATATTTGGGAAACTCAGATTCATCTTCAGTTATTTTCCTCAATCTTCTTATTTTAACCGTTAACTTAATGAATGATTATAATTGATATTTACTTAAATAACCTTTTATCTAAATAACAAAGCAAACAATAAAAAATTACCCATTAAAATCAAATTATCAATGGTATGATTTCCCTTATTAAAAATCTAAGTTTTAATTAATAAAAAATATTAGTCCATAGATGTAAATCAAGGTTTACAACCTCATTATTCTTCAAAAAGGATATTTCCTTAGGATAAAATTTCTCTAAGGAACTAAAAAAAAATGAAAATTAATGATAATGATAAAAATCTTAATTAATTTCACTGAGATATATATCTTCGACCCCTGTTGGTCTATCAATTAAATAATTGCATTGATATATGTAAGTTCTCATTAGAAAAGAAGGAAAGAGTCTAAAAAGAGTATATATACTTATAGATTAAAGTTACCTAAGTATAAATCATAGTTA
>JBHLRA010000220.1:0-4616 GCA_048883045.1 Candidatus Thorarchaeota archaeon
CAGAAACTAAAGAATAAGGATACAAAATGGTTAGATGAAATAAACCGAGTAGCCATTATCTTATGTGTAAATGCGAGACAAAATGAAGGTATTACTTACTGTTCTAATATTTGTTGCGCAACCTCACTGAAAAATGTTAGAATATTGAAAGAATTAAAACCTGAATTAGAAGTTGTGGTACTTTACAGAGATTTACAAATGGCCAAGAAAGAATTTGAAGAATATTACCGCGAACGTCGAAAAGATGCGATCTTTCTTAGGTATGATTTAGAAAAAATTCCACAAATAAATAAAAAAAAAGGTGCGCCTGAAAAGTATCAGATAAAAGTATATGATACTAATTTAAAAGATAATATTGAATTTGAAACTGATTTAGTATTATTATCAACACCTATGGTTCCCGCAGATAATTTAAAAGAATTAGCTATGATGCTGAAAGTCCCATTAGATAAGAATGGGTTCTTTTTAGAAGCACATGTTAAATTAAGACCCCTAGATTTTGCCACCGATGGAATTTTCTTATGCGGTTGTGCTCAATGGCCAAAAAACATTCAAGATTCAATCTCTCAAGCCAATGGAGCTGCTGGTAGAGCAAGTAGATTTCTCAGTGCTGATAAAATAACGACATCTGGATTAATCGCTGAAGTAGCAGAAGATAAATGTATTGGATGTGGTGAATGTGTGGAAGTTTGTCCATATAAAGCAATAGATCTAATAGAAATTACTAAAGATTTTGAGGATATTAGTATCAAAGTTAAAAAATCCAATATTAATGCTGCTGTATGTAAAGGGTGTGGAACGTGTGCTGCGACGTGCAAAGTGGGAGCTATTATGGTTAAGCATTATGATTTTGACCAGATTTCTACGATGATTGATTCTTATTTACTAGAAAAGGAGGAAGTTAAAAACGGATTATAGGTGATAATTATGTCAAAATCAAAAAAGAAAGCAGAACAAGAAGGATTTGAACCTAACATTTTAGTTTTCTGTTGTAATTGGTGTAGCTACGCTGGAGCTGATCTGGCGGGAGTTTCACGATTTCAATATCCCCCTAATATTAGAATTATAAGAGTAATGTGTTCTGGAAGAGTAGATCCCTCATTTGTGTTAAAGGCTCTAAAGAATGGCGCTGATGGTGTTCTTATAAGTGGATGTCATATTGGTGACTGCCATTATATTACAGGGAATGAATATACTCAAGAAAGATTCGAACGATTACATAATATTTTAATCAAACAATTAGGTATCGATCCTAAACGAGTACGGTTAGAATGGGTCAGTGCTTCCGAAGGTAAGCGTTTTGCGGAGGTAATAACTGAATTTACAAATCAGATTAAAGAATTAGGACCCTTGAAATGTTGAATCTACGAATTAAAACCTCTTTTCTTTAATTGAACTTTTTACTTGTATTTTATTTAAATGTCTTTAGATAATATATCAAATTCTGCGTTTAACCAACACAACTCGTCATAACTTTTGGAAAGGTTGAAAATTTCTTCCGCTTTTTTTCTTATATCTTCTTCATTTGGCATTGAAAATGTTTTCTTCTGAACTTTCTCTGCTAAATGCCAACATAACTCATCATAAGAGTGTTTTTCTAAAGATAAATAATATGCGGCTACATCTATTTGACTTTTAGTGTCTATAGTTGTGTCTGGTACTTTTAATGGAGTTGAGAGTCGAAAATTTTTCAGTTGGTTTAGCCACTCTTTAATTCTTTCTTCTGGTTCCTCAGCAATACTAGATAAACTCATATAAGGAACTCTTAAGAAAAGCTTTTATAAAAAGTTTTATGTGAAAATTGTATAATGCTCTTTTTCAGGATGTATTTGTTTAACAAATTGAAAATTGAAAATATCTTCCATGGTTAAAACTTTTTTAATATATCCAAGGCTAAAAAGAGATTGAACAAACTCCATTGTAGAGTTTACAAATCCCTCTGAAAGTGTTATACAATATTTTGGAGAGATTTCTAACACCGCTTTCACATATTCGCTTTTTAAAATTTTAAAATTACTACATATTACTTCTGCTGCTTTAGAAGGATTATTTCTTAACATGTAGGAAGCTTCTTTATGGTAAGTTAGAAATTTAATAACTAAATCTGAATTATTTTCAATAATATTTTCATGGAAAAAAATACCATAGCTTGGATTATTTGCCCACAAAAATTCTGGGGGAATAATTATGTGTGATTGTAGCATAGAAGATGCAAACACAGCTAGTGCGGGAGTACCAACACCAGCTTCAATTATACCTTTTTTCAAATCCAAAGCAATAAATTCAGCTTGATTGTAATTCCTTACATTAATAAAATTAATTAATCCAAATTTGTTTAAATAAAAATTTAATATTACATCATGAATAGAACCTTTACTTGTTACACCAATTGATTTCCCTTTAAATTGAGCTAAAACATCATATATATTATTATGAAAATGATTAAGGTTCTTATATTCAGTTTTGGCAATTATAATTGTACCTTCTACATGACCACCTGCTAAACATTTAATCGGTACACCATTATCAATTCCTATAATAGCTGGCGGTAACCCGATATAACCAATTTCTATTTTTTCATTCATAAATGCCCGAATCAATTCAGGCCCTGTTCCAAACAAAATCCAATTTATATTTCGATTAAGAGATTTTATAAATTCCTCATTTTCCATTAATATAAAATTAGTATGGTATACAGTAGATAAATGTCCGATATTTATCTCATCATTATTAATACTCATCACTTATTCTCTCTTTTTTATTACAATAATATTATATAATCAAAAATCTTAATTGTCAAATTCTCTAAAATATTCATGATTCAAACTAAAAATTCATAAGATTATTTCGATGATTGATATAAAAGTTTTTTTTTTATCATTATTAGCTGATATTGTTAGTGAAGAAGAAATCACACTAACTATTAAAAGAGATTCTACAGTTGAAGATGCATTAAATGCATTGATCAGGAAATATGGAAATAAACTTAGAGAAACCATTCTTACATCTTCAGATACATTAAATAAATTTATTTTATTAGGGTTAAATGGTCAAGATATCCGTTCCTTAGACAATTTAAAAACACTACTTCACAATGGAGATGAAATCTCTGTTTTACCTGCTATTGCAGGGGGGTAGAGAATTAGAGTTTCATCAACTTCAAAATCCATTCATCTTTACCTTTATCTTTTTCCTTTATCTCTAATACTTCTGCTAAATTCTGTTGTTTACAACTTTTGGGAATATTTTCAAGAGCTGCCGGGAAATCAAGAAGAACTTCTAAAAGCTCACCCTTATCAAGGTCCTCAAGAGCTAATTTAGTATATACAAATGTCATTGGACAGACTTTTCCTCTAATATCAATTTGTTTCATATTATTGACAAACGTCCTCAATTCTATAGTTATATGTCTCTACCAAATTACGAGCATTATCTCCACAAGCCATACAATTTTCATCTCGTTTAATATTTACCATATTGAATGTATTACGCAAAAGATCGACATACAATATCCTATTAGAAATTAATTCTCCTACTCTCAAAATACATTTAATTGCTTCATTTGCTTCTAAGCACCCTACAATCCCAGGAATTAATCCTATAACTCCTGCCTGAGAACATGACATTCCCGAAGGAAAATCAACAATTTCACCAAATACACACCTATAACAAGCAGTTTTATCATTTGGAACAACAGTCATTATCTGACCATGAAATCTTAAAACTCCCGCAATAGTAAAAGGTATATTTAAATTTACGCATGTATCATTAACTAACATTTTTGTAGGGAAATTATCTGAACCTTCTATTACAAAATCAGAGTTTTTTAGAAGTTCTTTTGAATTTTCTGGTGTGATTTTCTCAGAAATTATCTCGATGTTACAGTCTGGATTTAATCGATTAAGTTTTTCAAAGGCACTTTCTGTTTTCTTTTTATTGATGTCCTCTGTGAAATGGAGTATTTGTCTATGTAAATTGGAAGTTTCAACAGAATCATAATCAATAATTTTTAACTTACCAATTCCTGCGGCAACAAGGTAATATGCTACTGGCGATCCAAGAGCTCCTAAACCAACTAATGAGACTTTAGACTTTAACAATTTTTTTTGACCAATTCCTCCTATCTCTTTTAAAACGATTTGGCGAGAATATCTATTAATCTGTTCTTCTGTTAATTTCATTTTCTACTATTCAAAAGATAAATCCACTCTATTAATATTTTAGACTTATATTAAATAAACTCTAATAATAGAATGGTTTCTAAATTATTGATAAAATTAAATATATTGTTATGAGATGGAAAAAATGGAAAATAAATACCAATTTATTAATGTTGAGAGAAAAGGAAAAATCTCGATAATTAAGTTTAATCGCCCTGAAAAGAAAAATGCTCTTAGTGAGGCTATGAGAGCAGAAATCATTAATGTTTTAAACTCGCTGAAAGAAGAAAAACGGACCAAAGCTGTAATTTTTTATGGAGGAGATGATTTTTTTTCTGCTGGATTTGATAAGGACGAGGTTCAAGCAGTTGTACAAGGTAAGGGAGATTATAAGGAATTTGTTGAATCTAATCATCTCTTTCATCAGACCATATTTGAATTTCCTAAATTACTAAT
>JBHLRA010000221.1:0-4605 GCA_048883045.1 Candidatus Thorarchaeota archaeon
CCATATCTCCAATGAACCATCCATTTCTAATAATGAGAAAGGATATTTTCTCAAAACTTTAGAATAATTTTCTGTATATATTTTCATTTATTTCATACCTCTTTTTAAATATTAGAATGTTTAAATATCATTTAATTGAAGTCTGTCTTTCTTAAGAATATTCAATTCCTTAGTTAGACTTTTTTCACTTGGATATCTCACACGTTCTATGGTATCATAATAAATATTATCTATATCCCTAATTTTATTAAATAAAGAATTAAACGTATCTAAATTATTTTTGAATTTAATAATTTAATCAACCCCTCTTAATCATAATTAGAAATATATATTGAATCTGTTAAATTAAATTTCTCAATTCTAATATTGTTTATTGATCCATCTTTCCTTGAATCTTGGAAAGGTATTTTGATAACAAATTTTATATCTTTTAAATAAAAATTGTCATATAAAAGTCCATTCTTTTTATTATAATCAACATACTTTTTTAAATATTTCTCTATAATTCTCAAATTTCCCTTTTTATGATTCTATTTTAATTTACTATACATTGTTTTATTCACATTCATTGAAACACCAATAAATTTAATCTCATAATATCATCAAATTTAAAGACTTACTGTCGAAAAATTATACGATATTTGTCTACTTTCATTGTTGAAACAATTAAAAATGACAACGATAAAAGAGAAAAAATTTAAAAACAAATCTTAAACTTAAAAATTTCAAGGATCTGAAATTTTTTTTGCGTCTATATTAATAGAAGTAATATTGATATTTATATTTAACGCTAAATTGTTCTAATTTATTATAACTCAGCAGACATAAAATTTTTTTTTATTAAGATTTAATCGCTGAAATTCTTTTAAGTTTAACCTCCCTAAATCCCCATGTTTTAATAATTTCTCTATTTTTTTACTTAGATTTATAGTCTGGAATAATATCTAAAAGAAAAGATCTTCAAGATTCTGCAAATCGAATCATATTATAATTTACAATGAGAAAGATTTAAACCTTCAATTTTTTTTAATATTAAAAAAGAAATGAAATCTCGATTATATAAGTATAAATAGAAAGAAATTAAAGATATTTTGGATATATGCGATGATTGTTAGTGGTGATAAATAATTTGGCCCCTTTACAGTAAATCATAAAAGACTTTAAAATCTAAATTTTTATTTTTAAAGTAATCCTTTGTCAAATTCCTTCTCAATTCTTAAATGAACATGTTCGAAATCAAAGATAAATAATCACTACTATTTGATTTAATCATGACTGAAGCAAAACAACATAAAATTATTAAAAGAAAAATTATCAAGATCGATGAAGATCTTTGTACAGGATGTGGAAATTGTGTAGTAGATTGTGCAGAGGGAGCTTTACAAGTAATAGATGGGAAAGCTAGAGTTATAAACGAAATTTTCTGCGATGGTCTCGGTGCGTGTATTTCTGGTTGCCCTGAAGGTGCGCTTGAAATAATCGAAAGAGAAGCTTTAGAATTTGATGAAGAAGCTGTTGAAAAACATTTAGAGTCGATAATACATAATGAACAAGTTGAATCGCAACAGATAAAACAAATTGTATCTGAACATGCCCATCAGTGTGGTTGTCCTTCTGCTCAAACTATGGTATTTAATGAACCTGAAGTACAAACAGAAGTATACGGAAAGATTCATTCAGCTCTAAGACAGTGGCCGGTGCAAATGCATTTAATTAATCCTCGAGCTCCATATTATCAAGGTGCGGATGTATTACTTGCGGCAGATTGTGTTGGTTTTTCCTATGGTGATTTTCATAGAGATTTCTTGAAACAAAAATCAATTGCTATTGCTTGTCCAAAACTCGACCAAGGTAAAGAAGTTTATATTGAAAAAATTAAATCTTTGATTGATGATGCCAAAATTAATACCCTAACAGTTGCAATTATGGAAGTTCCTTGTTGTTCTGGTTTGTTAGCTTTAGCTCAAGAAGGAGCTAAACAAGCAAATAGAAAAGTTCCTATAAAATATGTCGTTATTGGTATCCAAGGGAATATTTTAAACGAAGAATGGGTATAATTTTTTTTATTTTAATTATTATTTTTCAAATACGACTTTCTTTTTAATGATTTTTCTAAGCATTACAGAGAGCGCTGATTTAGATTTACCTAATTCATTAGCTAATTCCTCTAATGATATTTTTCGTGGAATTTCAAAAAAACCTAAAGAGATAGCCTTATCAAGGATATTAGACTCATCAAATGATAACTTACTTTCATCCGCTTCAATTTTATAAGGAGATAATCCAATTCTTAACAATTCAAAATTAATATTTTTCTTCTCAAATAGAGTTAATAGTTGATCTATTCTATCTCTACTTGATATAAGCCGCCAATACGCATAACCATCTTCTACTCTCACCGGAAAATCCACAAGAACACCGCATTTTATTATAGCATATAATAAATAAGGATCTTTTGTTTTTACATTAAATTTAACTTTATTTTCTTCTTTCTCTAAGACACTTAACTCGAATACAGAGGGATGTTTATTAATTGCTTCTATAATGGAATCCGTATCATAATGTAAAATCTCAATTAGACTATTACCAATAGACTTCTCTAAATCATAAGGTAGAAAATGGGAAATCTCCATTTTTATGTCAGGATAATTCTTAAAAATTTCAGAAATCCATATCTGTTCCGGAAATTTAATCTTGATTCTTGCTAAACTTGGTTTACTCGATTCCATCTTGAATTATTGGGATTTAAGATTTTAAAACTTTATTTTTATACATAATGATTAATTATTAATAAAAGCAAGTTAATTGCATTATTATGGTCGAAAAGAAGAATCTATTGCTTGGAATATGCGGAAGTCCCCGAAAGCAAGGGACTGAATATGCTGTCCAATATGCTTTAAATTATGCTGCTGAAAAGTTTGGGTTTGAAACTGAATATTGGAGTGTTAGAAAGAAAGAAATTAAATTCTGTATTCATGATGATTATTGTATTCGAGAGAAAAAGGGATGTATCCATAAGGATGATATGGTAGAACTTTATTCTAAATTGGAAAATGCTAAATTTTATTTATTTGGTACTCCAGTGTTTCAAGGCAATTTATCAGGTCAATTAAAAACGGTATTGGATCGATGCCGTGCATTGGTTGCAAAGAATCCTAATGTGTTTAAAGATAAAATCGGAGCTGCGTTAGCAGTTGGAGGAGATAGAAGTGGAGGTCAAGAAATTGCAATAAGAAGTATTTTAGATTTTTTTCAACAAAATCATATTCATTCAGTTTCAGGAGGAGCTTTTGGAGCAAATCTTGGTGCAAGTTTATGGAGTATGGATTCAGGGAAAGAAGGTATTGAAAAAGATGAAGAGGGGTTGAGAACCATCCGAAAAGTAATAAAAAGATTAGCAGAATTTAAAAGATGAAAAATAAATTATGTAAATATTTTTACAAATATAAAAACAATTTAATAAATTCTCCACTTATCTAAATTAAATTCTGACACAATTGTAAGATTTATAAAACCAGATTTATTTGATCCTTCATAGAAGTTTCTTTTACAACTTTTTCATTTGTGTGTTAATTCAAATGCTATCATATAACTATACATTTAAAATATTTGTATGTGGAGATTCTTCTTCCCAGCGGGAAAAACAATCCGCCCTGTAAGTGGAAAAAGGGTTGGTTAGAGAATTATGAGATGGGATGATATATTAAACGCATTAATTGCGGGGGGACTCCTGAAGCAGAATCCTGCTAACATAATGGATCAGCAATTTAGTGAAGGTTTTTTTACCCATAGATTTGAAAATCGAATATCAATGAATTTTTATTTTGAGATTCATTCAGAATGGGCTCGAGGAAACAAAGAAATGTTAATGATCTCAGTAATCTTAAATCAACAAATCCCTATTGAAGTAGAGGAGAAAATATCAATTTTATGTAAAGAATTCTCGGAACAGCTACAGTCAAATAAAGAGATATATACGGCATTTTACATAAATGATATAAATAATTTTGATGAAGAGGATCAAAAAAGCATAAAAAAGAATAAAGCTTTAATTCAAACTTGGGTCAATAATTTATATTGGGAAATTATAGAACATACACGAGAAAAGACTGAAGAAGATAAAATTGCAATTTTATTAAAAAATAAACATAATCATAAGGAATTTGTTGTGTCTGCAAATACTAAAAATACGATTCTCATAATTGACAATGAGCCAGATTTGAATCTTACTGAGAAGTTCTTAAAATTAGGAGATTTTGAAACTATTACGTGTAGTAATGTAAATGAAGCGTTAAACCTGATAGAGGAAAGATATAATGATATTGCCGCAATTCTTCTGAATCCAATGATGCCAGGACTAAATATAGATGAGTTTGTGCAATTTATCAAATCTGATGAACGCTATAAGCATATTTCAGTAATTTCTACTAGAAAAGGTGATGATGAAGGTGGAGAACTTATCTATTACATTACACAAACCTATTGTAAGTATTGTGGTGCCGAACTGCCAGAAGGACAAACAGTATGCCATGTCTGTGGAAAGAAAGTTATATAAATTGAATTATTTACTCAAGAGATACGTAGAAAAGTTAGAAAATAAAAAAT
>JBHLRA010000222.1:0-4571 GCA_048883045.1 Candidatus Thorarchaeota archaeon
GCTTGGAATTTATGTGGTAATGGTACGGTATCAATAAAGTTTTATGCAAATAATTCATTGGGTGGTGAAGATTTTTCAGAAGTATTAATAATAAAAGATCTATATGGCCCTATGATAACTGTTAACACGCCAGATAATAACACATATTGTAATGTAGCCCCGATCATTAATGTGTGCGCATCTGATTTCAATCTAGATAAGTTATGGTGTGAAATTGGGAGCAATAGTTTTTCACTTATAAATAATGTAGATTTTGAACTAAATAGCTCCATTTGGAATAGTTTATCGCAAGGATATTTTCAAATTTTTATTTATGCTAATGATACTCTTGGTCATTTAAATGATACTATCAAATTAGTGTTTTGTAAAGATACAATTGCCCCAGATGCTCCAATACTAGAAACTTATCCATCGGGGGAAGTCTCTTTGCCAATTATTTTTAATTGGGAAGAAGGTTCAGATCCATCCGGGATTTTAAAGTATAGATTAATTATAGACACTGAAGCAGATCCTTTTGCGACTCCTGGTTTTATCTTTGAAACAATAATTACAAATAATGGTTCAGAAAGTAGTTATTATGAATTGCTTGAGTATCTTGCTCCAAGGAACTATTACTTTTTTATATACCAAATTGATATGGCGGAAAATCAAGGGGATGCAGCCTATGGTACTTTTACTATAAAAAGTGCATCTGTGGCACCAACTGGATTTCCATGGTGGATAATTTTAGTAATAGCAATTCCATTAGGGTTAGCGGTGCTTGTACTTAGTTTAAAAAAGTCAAAAAAGAAAGCGGTACAGGTAGTGATTATAGATAAAGAATTAGATAAATTAAAGGAGAAAAGAAAAGTTTTGGAAATACAAGCCAAATCTTCCATAAAAGAAAATAATTATCTAAAAGCTGCAGAAAATTATGAAGAGTGTAGTAAAATAGCGTACCATTTATACAATGAAGGAGATAAAATTGAAGAATATAAGTATAAAGAGTATCAACGTTTAGAATTGGAAGCACGATCTCACGCTGAAGCCATTCCTTTAAGAAATGCTTGCATAAACAACATATTAACTCAATTTTTTGATGAAAATGGTATAAAATATTATTCAAATCCACAAATCTACCCAGAGGATCAGAATCTAATTAATGGATTAATTTTGAATGACAACAAACTTTTACAAAGTAGGTTTACAAAACTTAATGATGGATCTGATCTCGCTAATCAATTACAAATTGATCCCGCAAAATTAGAGTCCATTAATGCAATTCAGATTTTATTTACTGTCGATTTGTCCGTAGATGCAATAATTGAATATTGTCATAAATTTCAAAACCCTGAAATGATTCTCTTAATCGTCGGGATTGAGTGGCCATCGTATCATTACGAGGAGACAATGCCTGTTCCAAGGGATAAAATTATTACATACCCTGATAACATCAAAATAGTTAATGTAGATGTATTCTCTAAAATCATTCTTTTAGGTGAACAATTTACGATGAAACTTAATAATATCATAGATTTAAAATTTGATTTAAGGGCTTTAGAGGATTCATTTAAAGCCACAACAATTCATTTGCATGATACAAACGAATTGAAAGATGAATTAAAGCAAAAAGGATGGTTTTTCTTAATTTAAATTTTTTTTTTTATAATTCATAAAAGATTTTTAATAGCTATTAACATTGCTTTTAATTGATTATGAATTTCTGCTTGGTCTTCTTTTCCAATCTTGAAGTATATAATGGAACCTAATTTTCTCTCTAATTCCTCATTTATATCAAATTCTTGTATCAATTTTGACCAGTCACTTTTTTCCGATCCAAAGATTCCTATCATCAATACTTTACCTTTATCTAAAAACTCTATAATTTTCTTAATGATGTATGTCCATCTAGGATTAATTGAATCTCTATCTCGCGCATCAAAGATACATAAAACTCCATCAGAATCTTTTACATCTTTTAAAAAATAGACGCAATTTTTTAAAATTAATCCATTTGAATATTGATAGTATTTTTCATCTTCTTCATCCTTAAAATTCAATAGTTGATCACTATCATTCGCTTCAACCATTATTTGTAACGCAGGATTCCAAAGAGGATTTTCAGTTATAAAAGTTAAAGTTAAGTTATCTTGGAATTGCAGAATATAATCTATTTCAGTTAGTAATTCCTGCTTTCTTTCTTGTCTAGCTAATTCTTTACATTTAGTTATGAAATTATATGATATTAATCTGAATGCATCTTCAATATTTTCTCCCGTTAACGCACTAGTTTCAAGATATTGAATGTTTCCATGTGTGAGTTCAGTTAAATCTCTTGACATCTTAATTGCATCTTGATTGTTAATAGCACATTTATCATGTAAATCCCTTTTATTACCAATAATCAAAATAGGCAAATCCATATTATTAATGAATTCTTTTAACTCGTTATACCAATTTTTAACATTTTCAAATGACTTTCTGTTCGTTAGGTCAAAGACAATGAATCCTGCTTGAGCTCCATTATAATAAGTTTTACGATATCTTCTAAAGTATTCTTGTGCGCCAATATCCCAGAGATCGACGCTAATTTTATTCCCAAAAGATTCAAAGTTATGTGATATAATATTAAGACCAATTGTGGCCCTATAATCTGCGAGAAATCTATCTTCAGCAAATCTACGAATGATAGAAGTCTTTCCTACATTATGATCTCCAATAATTATAAATTTAAATTTGTAACTCCCTGTAGAGTTGGTATTTAACTGATATAATTGGTTTTTCATTCTTTGTGCTTGTTCAGCTTCATATTTAAAATTAGGAATAGATAATTGAACATGATCTTCTTCCTGCAAATTAAGAATTTGAGCGGTCTTTTCTGCAAGAAAATAACCATAAGGAGAATATTGCTCAATTGATGCCATAGTATTTAAGACAATGCTAAGCATTATTTTTTCATCAACACTTATGAAAATCAGTCTATGAGTTTCTGTTTCAAATGAACATGATCCGAATTTTTTAAAATCAAATTCATAGCGAATGCGATCTAAAATTGGGTTGACAATGGTAGTTAATACTGAAACTATCTCCATATCAATTTCTTCTCTTTTTTCGCCCGCAATCATTAATCCCTCTTCATCAGATACAATTATAGCTTCAGTTTCCTTGTTCACTTCTAAAAAGTTATTAAGTAATTCCTTGAAAAGTGCATTTTTACTTACTGACAACGCTAGAACCTCTTAAGTCTTCTATAATTGAAAGGTCTGAATGTTTTATTATGAAAAAATTTATCTCTTGATTATATAATGAATTAATAGTTATTTAAATATGAGGGAGTTTAGCTTCTTTAAGGTCGAGTTAGAGCAAGCATTTTTAAAAAGGAAAAAGCAAGATTTTAGGATTTGAACTTCAAAAATTCAAAATACACTTTCCAGAGCATTTTTTCATGAGAATTTAATAAACATTTATCGATTTCAAGTTCAATTGTATGTTTAATTCCCAGAGCATCTAACCAGCGGTTAACATGACTTATCCCACTAAATTCATACTACTTGTTAACACTAATCAAAATTTTTAATATTTTCTATTGAACTCATTTTATTTGGGTATTTCTTTATTTTCTGATATATTTCAGATTTTCGCAAAATATACCATCGAGCGATTGGTTTAACCAAGTGAAATAGATACCTTTTTATCCCAACCCATTCTTTTACTTCAGTATAAAAATCTTGAAGTGTATGTTGTTGAAAGTTTAATAATTTTTGGAGATTTTGTGTTTCCTGGGGATCAAAGATTCCACTAGAAAGACCTCTTTTCACAAAAGCAGTTTCAGGTAAAAAATTTCTTCCAAAACCCATAATTTCGTAATAATCATTAAGATTTTCTCTATAAAGTATTTGACAGTCTTTTCCACCACCTAAATTAAAAATGTGCCCCCAAACATTATCCGATTCTATTGCATTTACAATAGCTTGAGCTACATCTTTAGCATGAATTATTTCTAACCAACTATCTAGGGGTATATAAAACATTATTTTTCTAAATTTTAATATATCCACTGATACCACATATGAAATTCTGAAAATGCAAAAATCCACTCCAGAGTTTATGATTGATTTTTCTGCTTCTATTTTTGTAAAAGTATATGTATCTTTTGGATTCCTATTGATTGGATCTGAGACTTTAATGATTGTATTTTCTAAACTTTTACGATAAACAACCGAGGAGGAAGTAAAAATAATCTTGGGGTTTGTTTTTTGACATTTCATCGCATCTAAAACGTTATTAGTTCCTCCAATATTGGTAAGTTTAGCTGTTTCTGGTTTAAACATTGCAATATCGGGCAATACTCCTGCTGCATGAATGATTATATCCTTATTAAAGACGGCTTTTTCAACATCGTCATAATTTTGGAGGTTACCCCAAATTATATTAAAAATTTCCTTCCATTGTTTAAATTGTCTTTTATTTTTGCGAGAAGGCCTTAATAACAATGTGATTTCATATTTGTTATCTTGAGAAATTAGTTTTTTAAAGATTTCTCTGCCAATTGTGCCCGAAGCACCTGTTAATAATATTCTCTTAGTTCTCAT
>JBHLRA010000223.1:0-4569 GCA_048883045.1 Candidatus Thorarchaeota archaeon
TGTCCTCTAAATAGGACTCTAAAAGTTATCTGACTCAGCACTTCCAAAAAATTCTTCAAAAGCTTTTCGGTCTTGAGCAGAAATTTTGTCGCTTCCTAACCTTTCTTTTATCACGATTGGAGCACTCTCTTTTTCATCATGTTTAATAGATTTTTTAATTGTATAATCCTCCGTCTTTGAAGTATCTAAGTCAAATTCCTCTTCACATGCTTTACAGACTAGTTTTCCGTTTTTTGGGACAAGCATATTTCCGCAATTATCACAGAAGCGCATTTCACACCAAATTCTTTTAAATTTCTTTTATTTCAAATATTTAAACTTATCGGTTTATTTGAACACATTATACGCGTTTTTGCGTTATCAGAAGTATAAAAAATATTCTAACTATATAAATTTAACTTTTTCTTTGTATTATGTGTTGCCATTTCACACATATAAATCTGATCTTTTAACGTTAATAAAATTTTAACAGAGTAGATGGATCCTATCAATTAAAAAATTCCATAAAATTTTAGATCAAATAAATGTTTTAGTAAAAAATTTTCTAATAAATGTCTAAATTTGAGAAATAAAAAAATGATAATTAATTATTTACTTTTAATTAACATTAATATTTAATGCGGAATATAAAGAAAATCTATTAAAAAATGAAAAACCAAAATAAAATTTTGATAATTGCTCATAGGGGAGCAAGTAATATAGCACCCGAAAATACTTTAAAAGCATTTAAGAAAGCAATTGAATTAGGAGCAGATTGTATTGAATTTGATGTTCATCAATCCAAGGATGGAGAAATTGTAATACTACATGATGCAAATACATTTAGAACAACAGGTCACTTAGGATTAATAAAAAATATGACTCTTGAGGAAATTAAAAATCTTGATTGCGGAGATGGAGAGAAAATTCCAACCTTAGGAGAATTAATCAAATTAGCAGAAGGAAAAATTAGTTTAAATTGTGAAATAAAAGCGAAAGGAATGACTCAGAAGATCATAGAAATTCTGCGAGAAACTGACTTTTTTGAACCAATGATAATAAGTTCTTTCAATCACAGTGAACTATTGAAAATTAAAAATGTGGAGCCAAAAATAAAATTAGCAGCTTTAAATCCTACTCATACGGGCTGGATAATAAATTGGTTTTCAAGGAAAAATGTAATAAAAACAGCATCAAGAAATAATTTCTATGCAATTAATCCTTTATATCTTATGGTAAACCAGAAATTTATAGATAATGCCCATGAAAAGAAATTAAAGGTTTTTCCATGGACTGTTGATTCAGTATCCTCTATTGAAAATCTGATTAAAATGGGAGTTGACGGAATCATTAGCAATAACATTTCAAGAGTTAAAGAAGTATTAAATAATATTAATAATTAAGAGAGATAAATGAAATATTTTGAGTATGAGAAATAATAAAATAATCATATTTGGTCATAGAGGAGCAAGTATTATAGCACCTGAAAACACATTAAAAGCATTTAAAAAAGCAATTGAATTACAGGCAGACTTTATAGAATTCGATATTCTTGAAACGAAAGATGGAATAATAGTCGTTTGTCATGATGAAGAAATCTCTAGATTGACAAGACAACATGGATACATAAGAAATTTAACTTTTGAAGAGTTAAAAGCTTTCGATTTTGGTGAAGGAGAGAAAATTCCAAGTTTAGAGGAATTAATAGAGGTAACAAGAGGTAAAATAAATTTAAATTGTGAAGTAATAGTAGAAGGGATTTCAAATAAAGTAACAAAAATCTTACAGAAATATGATATAATTGATTCAACAATAGTAAGTTCTTTCAAACACCAAGAGTTATTAAAATTCCAAAAAATTAACCCAAAAATAAAACTAGCATATTTAGAACATAATGATTATAAAACGCCTTGTCCCTGGGAGGTAAGAAAGAAATGGATACAATTTTGTATTGATAACAATCTATATGCTATAAATCCATTTTATCCTTTAGTTGATCAGCAATTTGTGGATTTTGCCCATGATAATAGTATTAAAGTATTCCCTTTCACTGTGGATTCTGCACCTGCAATGAGGAAATTGATAAAATTCGGAGTTAATGGATTAATAACTAATGATATAGCAAAAGCTAAAAAAGTTTTGAGTAAAATGATATTAACTTTATAACTTAAATAAAATATAATTAAAGATGATCATGAAGAATGATAACAAAGTTTTGATTATGGCACATCGAGGAGCGAGTAGTATAGCACCAGAAAATACGCTAAAAGCATTTCAAAAAGCAATCGAATTAAACGCAGATTATATCGAATTTGACGTCTATAAATCTAAAGATGGGGAATTTGTAATTTGGCACGATAATGCTTTTTCGCAAAAGGATGGAGAAACGAGTTTTATTAAAGATATGACATTGGCAAACCTAAAAAAAATTGATATAGGTGAAGGCGAAACTTTCACCACTTTACAGGAACTAATAGAACTTACTAAAGGAAAAATAGGTCTGAATTGTGAAATAAAAGCTCAGAATATTGGTAAAGATATTGTTGGAATTCTGAAAAAAGAAAATCTTACTGAGACTACAATTCTAAGTTCTTTTATATTTAATGAGTTAGTGTCAATTAAAAAACTTGATTCTACTTTAAAATTAGGATTGATACTTACGAAAGACATGATCTCTCCTCGATGGGTAACTAAATTTTGCAAAAAAGCAATTAATAACAATTTCTTTGCCATTCACCCATTTTGGAGGACTATTAACAAAGATATTGTCGAATTCGCTCATTCTAATGGCCTTTTAGTTAATATTTGGACATATATTTATGAACCAATTAAAGATTCAGACCTAAGAGAAGTAGTAAAAATGGGGATTGATGGATTAATACATGATGATATTCAACAAGCGAAAAGAGTAATAGGAGAAGATTAGCAATCCCAAAAATTTTTCTAAAAAATTTAATTTTATTGCGTCCTATAATATTATTTAACTCATTTAATTATAAGAAAAGATGAATTTTAAAAGTAAAACTTTGGTTATTGGACATGCGGGTGGAAAAACGACAGGTCCAGAAAATACTCTTAAAGCTTTTAAGAAAGCTATACAATTAAAAGCAGACTATATCGAACTTGATTTAAGATTGTCTAAGGATAATGAAATTGTTATTTTTCATGATCCAGACACGTTTAATATCACAGGAGTTCCCGGATTAGTAAAAGATAAGACATTGAAAGAACTGAAAACTTTAAATGTTGGAGAAGGAGAAAAAATGCCTACTTTTCAAGAAGTCATTGAACTTGCAAATCACAAAATCAATTTATTACTTCATATCGCTGCTGCACACATGGAGGATCAAGTAATAAATCTTTTAAAAGAATATGCTTATATCGAAAATACAATTGTGTCTTGTATGATTCATAGATATCTTTTTAAATATCGAGGACTAGAACCGAATTTAAAGCTCGCAGCTCTTGAAAATTTATATTCTGAAGAGTTAGCTAAATGGGATGTTCGGAAAAAAATAATTGATAATGCTGTAAAAAATAAATTTTATGCAGTAAATCCTGAATATCATATTGTTGATGCCCAGTTTATTAGTTATGCCCATGAAAACAATCTGAAAATCTTTCCTTGGACTGTAAATGAAGAAACCATTATGAGAAAACTAATTGATTTAGGTGTTGAGGGTATTATCACTGATGATATTACTTTACTAAACAAAACATTAGGGAAGTCTTTTTAATAAAACTTTTTAGACCAGAGTTATTAATCTATATAATTAATTTATCTATTTTTAATGTGTGTTGGCATTTGTCGACTATAGAATCCAACCAGGAGATTAATTTTGACAAATTATTTTTTCCTAAATCTATTGGAATAATCGGAGTGAGTAGTGATCCGGGTAGTGGTGGTTTTTTTCTTCGATGTATGAAAAATAAATTTAAAGGACCTATTTATTTATTTAATCCTCGTTTAGCGGGTCAAGATTTATATGGATATAGAATTTATACTTCTATACTTGAAATATCTGATCCAATAGACTATGTGATCTTAGCAGTTCCTGCTCGATTATGTCCTAATTTAATGGAAGAAATTGGTCAAAAAAGGGTTCCTTTTGTGACTGTTTTTTCTTCCGGATTTCGTGAAGTAGGAAATGAATCTTTAGAAGAAGATCTTCTTAAAACTGCTAGAAAATACGATGTTAGAATTATTGGTCCTAATTGTATAGGAGTCTATAATCCAAGCGGTGGACTTTATAATGGATTTGAACAATCCAGAAAAGCGGGTAATTTTAGTGGTGTTTTTCAATCCGGAGGAATCACACAAAACTTGGCGCAATTAGCAGTTTCATATGGTCTTAATATCTCAAAATTTGTTTCAATTGGGAATTCTTTAGATCTATCACCAGCTGAATTTTTAAAATATTTTCTTTCTGATGATTATTCCAAAATCATAGGTCTATATATTGAAAATCTACGATCTATAGAACAAGGGAGAGAATTTATGAAAGCCATGAAGAAATGTAACTTAAATAGAAAACCAGTTATTCTCTGGAGATCAGGTTATGGTGAAGCAACAAAAAAGGCAATTCTTTC
>JBHLRA010000224.1:0-4397 GCA_048883045.1 Candidatus Thorarchaeota archaeon
TAAATAATGTAGATAAGAAATTGATTTATATAAAATTAATTATAACAATTTCTTTAAATCTAAATTTTAAATAAATAAAAAGTAGAAGAAAAAAAGCAATTTATTTTATAGGTCGAGAATTCGCTTGAAATATTGGTCCGATGAATTGGGAATACAAACGAGAGTAACCTTCTTGATTGGAGACAACAGCAATCATCTCTGCTTCTTTATCTGTTGCAGGTGCGAGGATTACTTCCTCAGCATCTCGAGTAACCGCGAAAAACTCTCCCGCAGTTTGTAATTGGCGGAATTGTATGTTTCCAAGTTGTTTCATCTTCCCTATAATCCCACTGTACTGTTGGAGATCCCAATGACTGGTTAGCATAAACCTAACGGCTTTCTTTTGGAAAGCGTACTCAGAAACGACTTGTAATATTTCAGGAACGACATACGGAGTTACAATAATGATTGAAGATTTTACACGATAAACTGCATCTTTTATTGCGGCAATCATAGCATCTTTTCCAACTACTGGCCATGTTGTGACCTTGGCTATTTCTGGAATGGCACTGGAGGCATTATGAATATCGTTTAATTTCCCTTCATTGTTTTCAGCGATCTCAGTAGCATCGTCTATAGAATTCATAAATTGAAGAGTGAAATCAGCAATAGCATCTTTAACATTTTGAATAGTATCTCTGGTAGTATTAGATAAGCTATTTTGGAGTGTTTTTGCGTTCTGTTCATATTTAGATTTGTGATCTGCAAGCATATCTGATAAGTTTGTATTCATATCTTTCGCTTCAGCATCCCACAATCTAATTTCGCTGTCAATTTTGTCAGAGCAATCCCTTTTACCATTTTCGAAATTCGTATCAACATCTCTGGTCCAATCGGCACTTATTCTTTTAACTTCAACATCAAAATCGGTATAATGTTTCAAAGAGTTATCTTTATGTGTATTTATTGCATCCTCATATTGTCTATGATGTGTTTTTAGTGAATTCTCTAAGGAATCTTTTAGTTTTAGATTAGTATCAGAACAATCTTTTACACCATTTTGCAGAGTACCATCAACTTCGCCGGCTAAATCGGTTGCTAAGGTCTCTAATTGAGCATCAATTGTTTCTTGAGCTTTAAAATCAAGATCATTAGTTTCTGTATCCAACACCTCATTTTCTCTTACCATAATATCAGTTACATCAGTTTTAATTTGATCAGTAGTCCCTCGAGTACCTGAAATATAATCGTCGCAAGTTTTCGTAAAATCTGGTTTCATTGGTTCAGTAAATTTTAAAATATTCTGTATAGTGGTTTCATGACGAGCTTTATATTTCTTTTTCTTACCCATCCAAAAAAACCCTTTTTTCGCCATATCTTCTGAAAAATCAGTAAATCTATTAGCATGTTCAAGCAAATTATCAATTAGGGTTAAAGTCATACTTTTAAAATCACTAGTCTGATCTGTTAATGTTCTATGACGATCATCAATGGTAGTTTTTAAATTTGTTTGAAGAGTATCTGTAACATTTTTAATGTGATTAGCGTGTTCTTTTAATATATTGGAAATTTTTGCTTTTAAATCTGCGATAACTTTATCCATTCGTTCTAAGTACTTTTCTAAAATCTGTTCCATTTTTGGTTTGAGTTGATTCGCGATATTTTTATGTCTCTCCACATGTTCATCGAGATCCATTTTTAAATCTTTTTCTAAATTTTCAACTCTATTTGAAAAATCAAGTAATAATTTTGAAATCAATGAGGTTAGATCATCTTTTGTTTTGGTAACTTCCGTATCATTTTTATTAACAGTCGCATCAGAAATATTTTTTAGACTTGAATTTAAGTCATCCAATATTTTGTGAATATTTGTCTCTAAGGTCTTGGTAGTCTCAGTAAAACGATTTGTAGCATTATCTATTCGATTCTTTTTAGTATTGTTCTTCGAATCAGAATCTTCAAAAAATGCTTTAATCTGAGTATCAACAGCATTTTCTACCTCTCCAATACTATTTTCTTGAATCGCCTCAAGTTTCTCAAACCGATCAGATTGATCAGCTAAAATAGAATCTTTGATCTTAGCAATTTCACTTCTAAAACCTTCAGATTCGTTAGTAAACAATTCGAAATAAGGTTGAAGTGGAATATACCTATCGATGATTCCCTCAACTCGTTTGAGGAATCCTTTCTCAACTAACCAATTAGTAACATCTAATACAGTATCATACTGTAAATCTTCATGTTCATCCACTAAAGTCATGTAGACTTCAGAAGTGGTCGCGCGAGGCACTCGCAAATAGACTAAATAAATATTGATATGTTCTTCGGTAAAACCATATCGTGTAAATACCTCTTTAGTGAAATCTTTTAACGACATAAATTTTTCTCCATTAAATTGTCTTTGAATTCAAATTAAACTAGAAATAAGATGAATTCCTTATTATTATTTTAATCTGAAAATCTTTAATAATATTTTCAAAATATTAATATTAAAATTTAAGCTTCAAGGGAATTTATGTAGATAATTATTTTTGAAGCCATAAACATGATCAATTATCCTTAGCATTAATATAATGAAATATTAATCTATTTGGCATTAAAAAATAATCTAATTGGGAAAAATTATTCCTCAATCCTTTTTATATCACACCCGTTTATTAACTTAGACCAATTTAGGTGTTAAAAAAAAAATGAAAAAATTTAGTAAATTACTTATCGGAATTTTTACTTTCGCAATTCTATTCACATTATTCAATGTAAATACGGCGTTAGCTACTCCAGGTACTCCCATTCCAGTAAGTGGCACAGGATTATATCAATATCAAGTACAAGCAAATCATAGTTTAACATGGCAGTTTCAATTGCAAACGAGAATCACAGTTCAAGCAAATATATCTGTTCAAGGATACATTAATTGTAGTGAAGCTCCGAGAATTGGAGATAAACATTTTGAACTTGAGATAGAAGCAGAGAATGATCTTGAAATGAATATGACATGTACAGAAGAACAAAAGGAATTAGGATTATTATTAGGAAGCAGATATCAAGTAAGAAATCGTAATCGCAATTTATTATATCAAGAAGGATTTTGTATAAGGATTGAGACAAATAAATCAGGCTCAGAACAAATTAAAGCACAACTTAAAATTCAAGCTAACAACAGAAATCGCGAGGGATCATGGGCTTACTATGATGAGACCGAAGGAGAATGGGTAGCTGTTGATACAGCAGAACAAAATGGATATTTGGTTTGCGAAACCAACCACTTTTCCACTTGGACAATACTTATACCTGAGACCGATAATGCTATCTGGGGTTTTGTAGGTGTTGGCGCTGTTTTCGCAGGAGCAGTAATTATCGCAGTTGTTTCAGTGGTTTATAGGAAAAGAAAGTAAAAATAATCAAAAATTTTTTTTTTTTAATTTTAATATAATAATTAAAAGTAATTAGGAAATTTTGCAGGCTAATAATAGATTAGGGAAAAAAAAATGGTATTTTTTTGGTATTACACTACTTTTCTTAATATTTTTCCTAGAAACTACTTTATTTATTACTAATGTTAATGCAACAAGAAAAAAAATTGATGGCACTTCAACTCAAGATATTGTTAAACCTAAAGAAAGAGTTTCTTATGATTTTATGAATAATAACACTTTTGAAATCTTAACTAATGTATATGTTGATCTTTACATCGAATATGATAATAGTATTACTTTTCGCCAGACTTATTTTATAATAAATAATAGTGTTCCAATTTCATTAAATATCTCAACAAAATCAAGTTTACAAAATTTTGGAGTAGATAAAGCTCCACGGCAACCAGAAAAAGCAAATTATCAATTCCAATTAGGATATAACTGTATATTTAGGATTAGATCGAATACGTCAATTTCCAATTTAACTATTAGATACAGTAAAAAACCTTTATATAGTATAGATCCCGATACAATATATTCATTAGCTATATTCGAATCTAGTCAAACGTCATGGGAATTGGTTGATACTATCGAATTATTTAATGAATCCAGCTCTGAAAAATATTTGGAAAGTACTATTTCAAATCTTCAGCAGGATACTAATTATTATATTACTCTTCTCGAAGTTGGGATTATTCAACCTGATTGGACTTGGTTAGTAATTATAATTATAGTAATTGCGATAAGTATTGCGTCTTTAATCGTTTTAATTTCAAAAAAGGATTATTTTCAATATCTGAGAACACGAACTATTCCAATCGAGAAAGGTGCTCACCGATTAACATTAGATGAAGTTTTAGAGAATGAAAATCGAAATAAAATAATAGATTTAATTTTAACTGAACCTGGAATTCATTTTAACGAATTATTAAGAAAAACTGGGTTAGCCGCAGGAAATTTAGTCTGGCATCTTGATATTCTTCAGACTTATAAAATTATAGG
>JBHLRA010000225.1:0-4391 GCA_048883045.1 Candidatus Thorarchaeota archaeon
ATCAAAATGACAATAGGAGCAGAATTTAGCATTAAAAATGTAACTGTTGATAGTAATACTGTTACACTTCGAATATGGGATTTTGCTGGTGAAGAACGTTTTAGAGTACTTTTACCGAGTTTTGCTAAAGGAGCCAATGGAGGTATCTTTATGTATGATATTACAAGATCCTCAAGTATAAAAGAAATTAATGATTGGCTCTCAATTTTTGAATATTTTGTCTCTAAATCTAAAAAAAAAATTCCTATAATCATGGTTGGGGGGAAAAATGATCTAGCGGATAAACGATCTGTTGAAACTGAAGAAGCAATAGACCTTTCGAGATCCCTAGATTTACAAGGATATTTCGAATGTTCATCTAAAACAGGTGATAAAGTCGAAGAAATTTTCGTATATATAGCAAATAAAATGCTCGAAAATTCCCAGCAAAAATAAATTAATTAGATGTGAAATATACTCAATAAATATTATGTTCTTTTTATAACTCTAACTAAACCTTTTTTTCTGAGCTGATCCATCATTTTTTCAATTTCTTTTATACTTAATTGAGCAATACTGGCAACTTGTTCAATCGTGTTCATACCATCACAGATCTTTAAAACTTTAAATTGCTCTTTGGAGAGCATACCAAACTCAACGGCCATCGGAGGCACTTCCTTCACGATAATCGGGATCCTAACTTCTCCCCCTTCTTCAAAGGTTTTAGCACCTATTTCTTCCGTAGTGGGGCTCTCTCCGAAAAAGGCTTTTACACCAGTAATATCATAGTTATCATTTATATATATATAGATAGTATGTTCGTTTCCTGAGAGATCATCAGGATCCTCAGTGTCAGAAACAGGATTAGAATGTTTATATTCCTTAGTATAGATACCCATCTTCAACCCGTTTATAATCTCTTGTTTGTCAATATTGAGTGCTACCATATCATTACAAATATCGCACCAAGCCCATGCTTCGATTAGTCTGAAGTATTTCCTTACTTTATTCTCTGGCATAATGACTCGATAAAAAATTGATTAGTTAGTTTATTATATATTTTATATACAAATTAAGATGTTTATTAATTTAAAATTTAATTTCCTTTTTTTTCTATAATGATTAAATCAATATAAATCAAGAAGGTGATAAATTAAAAGAATTTATTTTATCTCCTTTTGTTTAAATTACAAAACCAAAAATAATTAAAGTCATCATATATTTTAAAATCTAAGAAACAGGTATTTATTCTATGAGTGCTTACAAACGGAATTATTGCTTCTGTTGTCAAAAACCAATAGCCCCGTACGAGGCTGCTGTTCATTTTCCTTGTCCTGCTTGCGGAGACGTAACAATCTGGAGGTGCGAACGTTGCCGGGAAATGGGAAAATCATATAGATGCCTTAAGTGTGATTTTGAAGGACCTTAAAATTTGTAATTACTATTATAATATGGAGTGTTTCAAATGGGAGAATTTGTTGCATTAATTGATGTTATTCCGGAAGATACTGATTTAAATTTCGAACAATTTGTCGATAAATTAAAAAATGTTTTACCTAAGTCATGTGTTATTGAGACATATGAAATAATACCTGTAGCTTTTGGTCTGAAGAAAGCTAGAGTTCGAGTACGTTATCCTGAAGAATGGGGTGGAACAGATAAACTTGAAGGATTATTTGGGCAGGTTGAAGGTATCCAGGGCATTGAAGGAATTGCTTTTTCAAAAGCATAAAAATTGTACTTAACCTTTTCTAGAATAGAAGTATTAACTTTTAGTTTTAGACGATTCTTTTAAACAATTTATCTAATTCTTTATAAGAGAAAAATCTTAAAGTTGGTCTTCCATGAGCACAATGATAAGAATCCTTACATTTCGCTAATTCAATTAACAATTGTCTTATATCTTTTAAAGAGAGATCATCACCTCCTCTTATACTTTTATGACACGCCAAATAGTTAATAATATCTTCTTTAACTTCTGTAAAGCTCTTTTCTTTTCCGATTCTTGTGACATCACTAATTATTTCTTTTATAATATTAATATTTGGGATTTTTCCCATGATAATCGGTATTTCTCTTAAAATAAAGGTGTTACCACCAAAGTGATCAAAATTAAATCCTAATTTCTTAATTTCAGATAAATTATCTTCTAAAAATATTTTCTCGCTGGGAGAAACATCAATTTTTAAAGCTGAGATCAATTTTTGTCTACTCGATTTTGAAATCTCATATGCTTCTAATAGTTTTTCCTTGTTAATCCTTTCTGAAGCTGCATGTTGATCTAAAATGAATAATCCCTCTTCATTATTTTCATTAATTCCTTCTAAGACGACATATATTTTATTGCTTAATTGACCTGTTTGAGATATTAAACGTATTTTTGGAAAATTCTTTGCAATTATATATTTACTTCGGAGATACGTTTCAGAGAGTTGGTTTTTTTGAACTTCATTTTCAACCATCTGATCACTCAAAATTAATTGAACACTTTCTTCATATTTACTTTGTTCTTCTGAGGTGATTTCATCTTCATTAAAGATTTTTTGTTCTTCAATTAATTTCTTTGCTACTTTTATTGAAGTTTTCTCTTCTTTGGGTATAAAATCTTTTAGTTCCGTGGAAATATATTTCGCTTCCTTGGAAATAAATTTTTCTTCAACAATTCGCTGAAGAACGTTATAAACTTTGTTATAAATAAATTCTTCTCTTTCAAATCTTACATGAAGTTTCTTTGGGTGAACATTGAAATCAATTACAGAAGGTTCAAGTTCAAGAAATATAATGAAGAATGGATATCTGCTTACCATCAGAGTTCCTTCATATGCTTCATGAATCGCCCTCTGTAATACATCACTGATAATATAGCGTTTGTTTATAAATAAACTAGAATAGGATCTGTTCTTTTTGGCAATTTCAGGATGCCCTAATAAACCATAAATCCTAAATTTATTGTTTTCTTCGATGAAATCAAAGGATTCCATAAACTTCGCTACTTTTTTTCCATATATATGGAACGTAGTTGTTTTTAGGTCATTTAATGCAGGGCAATTAAGTACGTCTAAATCATTGTGACGATATATGAAATGGAGATTGGGGTATGCCAAAGCATATCTTTGTACAATATCTGTAATATGACTCAATTCTGTAGCATCAGTTTTCAGAAACTTTTGTCTTGCAGGTAGATTATAAAATAGATTTCTTACTCGAATATTTGTTCCAATTGGGCAAGAAACCCTTTTATGCTCTGTGATTTTTCCTCCTTCAATGCATAAGTTTACACCTTTATCTTCATATTCAACTCTCGAAGTTATTTCTACTTTACTTACAGCTGCGATACTTGCAAGAGCTTCCCCTCTAAAGCCTAAAGTAGAAAGATTTTGTAAATCCTCAATACTCCTAATCTTATTACTCGTATGCCTCTCAAAAGCTAATATGATATCCTCTGATGGGATACCAAAACCATCATCAATTACTTGAATTGAAGATTTTCCAGCTTTTTTGATAATTATTCTGATTTCTGATGATTTTGCATCAATACTATTCTCAATAAGCTCTTTTACTACATTAACGGGTCTATCAACAACTTCCCCCGCAGCTATTTTCTCAGCATCTACAATTTTTTCAATTTTGGGGACTTTCACAGTTTTTTCAATCTTAATCTTTTTTTTTTCGGTGAAAAAATAAGATTACATAATTAATATATTCCTCAATACATTCAAATTTAAAATAGTACCCTATTAAAGTTTAAATAAAATTTAGATTAGTATGCGTTTTTAATTTAACCATTAAATTGTAGGAAAATCTTTTAAATCTCTTTTAATACATTATTATAATTCATTCGAGTGTAAACTATGAGTAATCAAGATACAATCAACAAGGAGGAAAGATATCCACTTCACTTATATTTTATCATTTTTTTTACATGTATCACAATTGTTTTCATTATTTTAAGAATTCTTTTATACTTTTTCCATATCTCTGATTGGATTCAAGAAACTAAGGATATTGATTTTAAAATATTAATAGCAGGTATGGATAATGGTTTAATTAACTTTTATGATCCTGTGGCTATATCAGATTGGCCTCCTTATTATCTCTATTTTTGGTATTTCATTTTTTATCTGATATACATTATACCATTAAATACCATAATAGGAGTTTATTTTTGGGATATTTTAAGATTAGTATTAACAGTTATGGTTATAAAAGAATCACCAGCAGTGTTTAGGAATAAAAAAGATTTGTTAATTTTTTATTTAATGTGTATAATTGGCTATTCTATTGACGCATATTATAACAATGTCAATTTTCTGATTTTATTCTTACTTTTTTATTCTTATATATTTCTTGAAAGAAATAAGAAATGGATTGCTGGTATTTTATTTACCTTTGCAGCATTTAAAATAACCGCA
>JBHLRA010000226.1:0-4368 GCA_048883045.1 Candidatus Thorarchaeota archaeon
CTCTAAGTATATTATAAATATGAATAAAACTTTTAAAATCTATTCAATTATCTTTTTTTATTATTTCTTATATCAAATATTGCATAAAATTTTAGGCAAATTTAAATTAGGATGGATATTATAGAATTTTAAATACTTTTAATATTATATAATTATTGGATACCCTGATTAGATTAAAATTATCATAATAAATATGTAATTTATGTGTTTAATCTTTGTTAATTTTTGAATAAAAATGTAAAACAATATCATTTATATTATTAAGTTACTAATATTACATATAATGCATAATGCATACAAAAGCTACAGATAAAAATGTTTAAGGTGTTATAAATTAGTCAAAATCCTAACCCCAAATCAGTGAGTTCAAAAAAATCTATTTCAGGTAAAGGAACTAGTTCACAAGGATCAACAAATGTTATTACTGTTAGAATTGATGAAGAATTAAATAGTCATATTGATAAGGCTAAGGAAAGATTGGGGATTTCTAAAGCCGATTTCATAAGAAATTATTTAGAATTATCTAAATTTATAATTAAGCAGAAAAGCTCAATAAAATCATTAAATGACAGAGATTTTATTATCATAAAAAGAAGTTATTTAAGAAAACTCATTGAAACAGAATCTGAAGAAGAACAAATAACTTTAGGAAATAAATTAGGCAATTTTATTAATGATATTGCAAGAATTAATGGAAAATTAGAAGATATTGAATATAAGCTAGACTTATGTGATAACTTAGGTTTTTTCCCCAAATTTGTCGATGATGAAAATTATATCTTATTAGAAAAAAAGTTTGGACCACAAAAATTTGTGGAAGCTTTTGCTTGGAGAATATTTAATCAATCCTCAGATTTCAATGTAGATTGGGTATCATCAAAAATTGATACGCAAAGTAAGATAAGAACGGCTTATAATAATAAAGTCCAACCCATTGAGCGTTCATCATCACATTATTCATTTGAATTTGCCACATTAGCTGAAAATGAAAAAGAATAAAAAAAAAGATTTAATTCAACTTTTATCAATAATTTCTTTTAATCCTAAAATTGGTACGATTGTCTTATTCGGACGATATAAAATTTCATAATTTAATTCATATAAAGCTCTTTGTATATAAAAATAAGTAATTAGAATGTAATCTAAATCTAGGTTTTTCAGTATTTTTCCTATTAATTTGGCCTCCCAGATATTTAGAACATTAAGAATTACATCTAGAATTTTATTTAAAGGTCGAGCAGCTCTTCTGAAAAAAAGATTATAAAGTATTTCTTCTGGAACTTCATATCTTTCCTTTTTAATAATATTTTTCTCAATAAATTGAAGTAAAGTGTTGAATTTTATATAACTTAAAGCCCTTAAAAAAGAGGCTAAATCTTTTTCAGTAGGAAATTTACCTTTTTTTTCTATATATGAAAGTTGTGGGTCACCTTCAAAGTCAATAAAGTAAAAATTATAGTGATTATCAATTTTATTGTATAAAATTTGTTCCATATGTAAATCTTGATGCACAGGTTGAATGTTTATTATTGGATCTTTGAATTCTGAACGAAACCTTTCAATTATATCTTGTATATCTATAAGGATTGCTCTTATCTTTGGTAAATTGAAAAAAGCGCTTTCTGGTTGCTCATCCATGTGATTCAACAAATCTGAAATCATTAATTTTAATCTCTCGGTATAATCTTTAAGATAAAGTTCACTATTTACTGATTCTAAATTATAATCTTTTTGTGATGATAAAATTAGGGAATTATGTAGTTTTTTGATATAATTTCCTATCTCTGTGGATACATTTAAACTTTCAATACAATTTTGTTTTATCATTTTAGAGATGTTTGATTTTTCAGCAAGAGTGGAATAATTATTATTAATATCTTTAAACACAGTTTTAATCATAGTATTAAGTTCATTCCAGTAAATATCTCCTAGATTTCCTTGATTAGGAACATTTTCTATTATTCCAATCGTCTCTTTATCTTGAATCTTTATTGTACCATAAATTTTTGGAGCATGTGGAAATGTATTCTTAACTAAAACATATAACATTGACGGTTCTAAGCTAATAGAATAATCTTTATATGATTTTAAGATATACGAGATTGGTTTTTGCTCTGGAAATCTCTTGTTTGATATTTTCAATAAAAACAAAAGATTGGTAGTATTTCCCTTCCCCAATTGATTTAATGAAAGTAAATATCGATCAGGATACAATCCTGCCTCAATTAAATTTTGAACTTTCCTCATATTAGATTCATCCTGGAATTGTTTACTATAAAGAGTTAAATCTAATTTCATCTTTGGAAACAATTCAGAAATTCTTGCATCAAACAACAGCTTCCTCCAGAAAAGTAGACAAAATTCTGCCTCAATCAAATTGAGAGTAATAATTTTTTGCTCATCTTCAATTGTTAAAGCTAATATTTTACTAAATGTGTTTTCTGTTAGGTTCAAAACATTTGAACGTGTTTTTTCACTATCTTCAAGAATATCTTCTATTTTTTCATAATAAATTAAAGGAGTAAAATAAGTCTTAGAATAAGAGGGAGTCTTAACTTCAATTATTATCAAGAAGATCCTATTAGCAATTGTCTCAAAATATTGTATTTGTATTTCAAATTCTAAATTTGACAGAGCTGATTTATCTCCAAACCATCTTTTTGAGAGTAACCACCCCTTAAACTCGTTCGAATTACATACACTTTGAAGTACGTTCTTATCTAAATAATTAAACATAACAACCACTAAATACAGCTTTCATTAATATAATTAGTTATCTTTTATAAGTAATAATTTTTACATATATTTAACCACATTTTATAGTGAATTCATAATTATGCGTGAAACAAGTATACATCTACCTGTTGTCTTTCATTTTCACCAACCTGTAGACAACTTTGAATGGGTATTTGAGGATGTATATAAAAAATCGTATGAACCACTTATTAATCATATATTCCAGTTTGAAGATATAAAAATAACTCTTCACTTTTCGGGTAATTTATTAGAATGGTTTCTAAAAAATAAGCCAGACTTTATAGAAAAAATAAAATTAATGGCTGAGAGAGATCAAATAGAAATTATTGGAGGGGGATATTATGAACCTATTTTTGCCATAATTCCCTATCGAGATAAAATAGCCCAAGTGAAAAAACTATCTGAGTTAATTAAACAAGAATTTGGACTAAATGTTAAAGGTGCTTGGTTATCAGAAAGAGTATGGGAACCAAATTATCCTTCTTTTTTAAGTGATGTTGGTTTGGAATATGTTATCGTCGATGATAATCATTTTCGTTCCACTGGTATTACTGAGGAAGGGACGTTATATTCATATGTAACTGAAGATGAGGGAAAAACCTTGCGTATTTTTCCAATTAATGAAGAATTAAGATATCTAACACCTTGGAAACCTACTTATTTATCTATTGAGTATTTAAGGAAAATGTCAGACGAAAAAGGTGATAGACTTGCCCTATTGATATCTGATGCTGAAAAAATGGGTGTATGGGGTACTACACACCAAATCTGTTATGTAGAAGGACAAGGGCATCAAGATGGAGATAATGGGAAACCATTTATTCCTGCTTTTTTTGAACAAATTCGAAATCATTCATGGATTAAATCTTTAACCCTTTCTGAATATATGGAAGAATTTCCAGCTAAGGATTTGGTATATCTTCCAACTTCTAGTTATGATAAAATGGAAGAATGGGTTTTGCCAACCGACATCCGAAAGAATTTTAAAAAGATAAGAAAAACTCTAAGAAAAGATGATGCTCAGAAAGAAACATATCAATTTCTAAAAGGTGGATTTTGGAGGTATTTTCTTGTAAAATACCCCGAATCAAATAATATGCACAAAAAAATGCTATTTGTAAGAAATAAACTAATTTCTATTGAGGAAAGGCTCTTAAAAGTGGATAATGAAGATCTTATTTCTCTAATCCTGAAAAAGATAAATAACGCATGGGATGAGATTTACAAAGCTCAATGTAATGATTGTTATTGGCATGGTTTGTTTGGAGGAGTCTATTTACAATTTTTACGATTTTCAGTATACACTCATTTAATTAACGCTGAGAAGATAATTGATGAGATAAATACATTAATCTCTCCAGAATTGAAATCTTATATCTATATAACACAAATAGATTTCAATATGGACAGTAAAATAGAATATCTAATTGAGTCAGATATATTAAATGTCTACATTAATCCTAATGATGCAGGGACAATTTTTGAGTTAGATTATAAACCGAAATCTTATAATCTATTAAACACTTTAACAAGATGGCCTGAAGCATACCATGAAAGTAAGAAACTTGAATCAAAGGAAGTATTAGTTGACCGATATAGAAGATCTCTTTT
>JBHLRA010000227.1:0-4364 GCA_048883045.1 Candidatus Thorarchaeota archaeon
ACTGCTATTTGGTTAATATTATCTAGCGCTTTAGGGCTCCCAATTTCCTCAACTCATTCTACTATAGGGGGTATTATGGGTTTAGGAATGATGTTAGGTAATGTGGGAGGTGTGAATTGGAATACAATATTAGGAATGAGTATTTGGTGGTTGATGTCTCCAATAGTTGGATTTTTTGGAACATATTTCGTTTCTAAAGTACTATATAAATACAAATTTAAGCGTTTAAAAGGTTTTCAGGATTATGAAAGAACAGAGAAAATTTACACATATATAATTTTAATCGTAATATGTATTACTGCTTTTTCTAGAGCAGGAAATGATTGTTCTAATGCAGTAGGGATAGTTGTAGGTGTCGGGGATAATATTAATATAACTGCATTACTTATTATTACTGGTTTTAGTTTGGCTGCTGGTATTGTGGTCTTAGGAAGAATAGTTATAAAGAGCTTAGGCAAAATGACAGAACTACGACCTAGTACAGCATTTGCAGTACAAATCCCAACAGCGACAGTGATGCTTCTTGGAACAATTCTAACAATTCCTCTTTCTGGTTCCCATCTACTTGTTGCATCATTAGTAGGATTATCAAAAGCAACTAATGCTCCAATGGAAAAAGGATTATGGAAAATAGTGGCTATATGGTTATTGACCTTTCCAATCTCAGCAATCTTCGCAATCATACTATACTTTCCTGTTAGTGCTGCTTTTTAAAATATTTTCTTTAATATTTTATAGAAAACATCAAAAAAATAATACAAATTAAGTAATTCACTTCAGTTTTAAGGTTAAATTAAACTCCAATATCAAAATTCACATAATTTTAGACAAAAATATAAGTAATTGACTATCATAACATTATTTATCTAATTGATTAAAATGCAGTACAATAATTAGGTGTGCTGTTCTAAATATAAATAAGTAATATTTATGGCGTTTGTGATTTTGGATAAGGAAAAGTGTGAGATAAAAGGAGGAAAACTTGATCTAAAATCAAAGAATATTACAGATATAACAGAAATACAAGGTTTAAAGAATTTTTCTAATTTACAGGTTTTGTATCTTGATAAAAATGAAATAATTGAGATTGCTGGTCTAGAGGGGTTAACGAACTTAAGGGTTTTAGAACTTAGCAATAATTCAATTACAGAAATTAAAGGGTTGAAGGATCTTATTAATTTACAATGGTTAAATCTCCGAAGTAATCAAATTACTGATATTAATAACTTAAGTTCTCTTAAAAATCTAAGAATTTTAAACCTCCATAATAACAAAATCTCTGAAATTAGAGGGTTAGAATCTTTAACTAATCTACAAGAGTTAAATATTAGTAATAATAAGATTATGAAAATTAAAGGATTAGAAAAAAGCTCTAATCTACAAGAATTAGATTTGGAAAATAATCAAATAACTGAAATAGAGGGTTTAAGATTTCTTGTTAGTTTAGAACGACTAATACTCAATAATAATCAAATTACAGAAATTAAATATTTGGAAACTCTCACTGATTTACGGGAATTAACCTTTACTGATAATCAAATTACCGAGATTAAAGGATTAGAAAAACTCACTAAATTAAGAGTACTTAACTTAAGTCATAATCTTATCACGGATATTAAAGGATTAGAATCTTTAACCAATTTAAAATTTCTAAATCTTAAAGGTAATCAATTTCCCACTGAATTAATTGAAAGATTAGGAGGGTTAAATCAAAGAGGTGATGCTCTTAATCCTCAAAAATTTGTTGAGTATTGTAAAGAGAGATCGCAAAAAGAAATTGAAGAAAGAGAAAAACGACATTCTAACGCAATTAAATATATTAAAAAATTGCCCTCAATATATAGTGAAATTACAATTGAAAAAATATCATCAAAGACAGGCATTAAAGCAGAAGATTTAGAACTTGTGATCGAAGACATGATTATTAATAAAGAAATTAAGGCTCAAATTAAAAGTCACAAACTAGTATTCAAAACAGAAGAGGTAGAAGCGATCACTAAACCCAAAAAAATACCACCAATACCCCTAAGTCTAGGTGAATATAGAAGTAAAAATATAAAATTGCTTAGAGGGGGAGATTGGAAAATAGAAGGAAATCAAAGTGTATTTCATTATAAAGTAAAAATTCAAAATTTATCCCAGTATATTATCTCTAATATACAAGTAATTTTTGGTGATATACCTCCTGGCCTAGAATTAAGAAAGGATAAATTAATTGAATTTTCAAAGTTAAATCCCTATGATGAGGTTTCACCCGTCTACAAGCTTTATGCTACTGATAATTGTGTTGGTAGTGAAATAAGGGGAAATGTTAATTATACTGATCATTATGGAAAAATACATACTGTAAAGATTGAACCATTTGAGATCTGCTATGTCTGTAACTTACTTGTACCTAAGATGATTTCCAGAGAGGAATTTAACAGAAAAGTTGAACATATGCAAGGAAGAACAATGAAAATAGAAAGTGGATTAAATCCTTATGAAATAGAAACGATTTTGAAAAGAAATATTGAAGAATGTAATTTTGCTTTACTACAAGAAATTAGGGAAGTCCAAGAAGCAGGATTTAGGAGAATTGAAGGATTAGCTCAAGGATTATATGATAAGCAAGATGTAGCTATATCAGTTGCTATGAGACAATCTGAGGGAGGATCAGAAGTAGAAATACAGACTTTAAGTGATAAAATTGAAAAAACAACTGATCTTATGAAAGATATTTGTATCAAGCTTGAGGATATAAAAAGTGATACGCAAAAGGTTCAGGACGTCATCTATTATTTGGATGAATCTAAGATTAGAGAAACTCTGAGTATTATAATTGATAATCCCAAACAATTAAATAGAGTTATTTATAAAGTTATTAAAAATCCGGATTGGACAAATGAAGAAAAAGATAAATGGGCAAAGATTGTAATGGATACACTTAATTATTACAAGTTGTTCAAACCTCCAAAATGGTTAAAATTCGTTAAATCAATTACTAAAATAACTTTAGGTGAATCAGCATCCAATGTAATAACGAATGGTGTTGATGAATTAGTAAATTGGATAAATCTAAAAGTTGCCAAGAAGAAAATGAATATCTAATATTTAAAATTCTATTTTATTGAATATTTTCAATAAAAAGAAAAAAAAAAGGTTGAAGTATTTCTTAGAGATTTATCTTAAGATTTCCTCATAAAGCTTTTGGATAAATCCCTCGAAATCGTCGGGTGTAAATTTCACATTTAACATTTGCCATAATAATCGAGGAATATGATCTTCATCTTCATAAACGGGGATCATTTTCATTAAACCCTTTTTCACCATTTGATATGCTGATTGCCATTCGCCTTTTACAGCCTCAGATTTTATAGAATTTTCAGAACAAAATAGGACGAACGCATTGGTTTTTCTTAGAGTTTCTTCCATAAACTCCACTATATTTTGTTTACTATCTGCTTCCCAGAACAATACTTTCTTTATTTCAGGATAAAGTTCTAATCGGCGAACAATCTTTGAGATTTGAAAGTAATCTGTATCTAAGGTAGAATAACTTATGAAGACATTAAATTTCCCTTCTGCTTCCTCTACTGGTACGGGAACAGCTGCGACTTCTATTGCAAGAGCTTTAGAACTCGAGAAATATTCACCATGAATTTCTTTATTTCTGATCATTTCCTGAATTATATTCTCGATTAGAGCTTCATCTTTAACACCACTCTTCTCACTTATATCGAGGAGTTGTAATCGAGCAAATTTGGCTCCTAAATTAAGAATTGTCTGTTTAATTCGATTGACAGTTTCTAATTCAGTTTTTTTACATTCCATAATTTTTTCTTCAGCAGAATTAACAATATCCTCTAAGTCTTGAGCTTGAGCCTCTTTTTGAATCTCAAGTAATACTTTGATAGCCATATCTATTTTGTTATCCTTGATTATATAATCTACATTAGATATTCTCTTTTGAAATTCTTCTTTAATTCTTGCTTCTTTTTCTAAAGCTTTCTGTCGCTCTTTTTCTTTTTCTAATCTTTCTTTCTCTAATTTTGCTTCTTCTTTTAGTCGTTCTTTCTCTTTCTTTTCTTCTTCCTTTAACCTTTCTTTCTTTAATCTCTCTTCATCTTTTAGCTTTTGTTGTAGTTTCCTTTTCTCTTCTTTCAGTTTTTCTTGTTCAACTCTTTCTTTATCTAGTTTCTCACATAATTCAATTCTCTCTTGTGCTTTAATAATTATGTACTCTAATCTGTGAGTTTGAGCTTCTTCTTTTATTTTGGCTAAACTTTTAAGAGCCACCTCGAATTTATCTTCTTTTATCAAAAAATCTACAGTCGACATTCTTTTTAGTAGATCACCTTCAATTCTTACTTCTTTCTCTTCAG
>JBHLRA010000228.1:0-4276 GCA_048883045.1 Candidatus Thorarchaeota archaeon
GTTGGTCACGCCAAATCTGTAAACTATTGGAGTTTACCTCTTTCTATGAGTCCTGTAGAAGGTAAAGGATTTAATAGTTTCTGGGCAATGCCTTTTTCTAAAAATGCAAGAATTGAAATTGAGAATGAATGTAATACTGCTATAATTTTGTATTATTATATTGATTATGAAGAATATGCAGAACTGGATTCTGATTTAGGAAGATTTCATGTTTATTGGAAACGTGAAAATCCATGTAATGGAAACGATTATAATTTGAAAAAAGCTGAGGACTTTGATAAAAGAAATAAGACTCACGAAGATGATTATATTCTTTTAGAAGCTGAAGGTGAAGGTCATTATGTAGGATGCCATTTAGATATTCATAATCTTAATGAAACTGCTAAACATAATTGGCCAGGTGAAGGAGATGATTACATAAAAATTGATGATGGTGAAATTATTCTATATGGAACAGGAACTGAAGATTACTTCTGCACAGCATGGGGTCCTTCGGATTATTATTTTTCTCCTTATTTTGGGATTACAATGCCAGGTGGAAAGAACTGGAGTGGTAAGATTTCATATTATAGATATCATATAGAAGATCCAATTTACTTTCATAAAAATATTATAGTTAAAATTGAGCATGGACACGCTAATCAACGTTCAGATGATTGGTCTTCTACAGCGTATTGGTATCAAACAGAACCTCATAAAAAGTTCAAACCCATCTTATCTATTAACGAAAGATTACCAAGAGAAGAGCCAAAAGAAATAAAGTGATAAAAATAATTTAAACATAAATTTATTCTTTATTTATTAAAAGGATTATAATCTTCTACACGATCTAACCAATCATTAACTAGTGCGTTGAATAATTCTTCTTGTTCAATTTGTGCGATATGTCCTGCTTTATCTAAAACAGCAAATGTAGCTCTAGGAAATTTTTCAATTATTTTCCAGGCGTCTCGATATCCCACATTCGAATCTTGTCGTCCTAAAAAGAATAATGTAGGTTTATCAAAACTTGCATATGAGTTGTCCACATCAAATGAGAATTCATATCCTTTTTCTTGGATTTTATTTAAGAATTTTAAATCAGCAATTTTTACAGCAGATAAACCTTCTTCTTTTCCTCTTTTCCAGGTCTTTTGGTTAATAATTGTTGCTACATTTTCGACACTCTCTAATTCAAAAGTACTTAAAGTGGATAATAAATTTGAATCTTTTACTAAAATATTTGGTTTTGGTAATATTCTATTATCAAACTTTGCAATGATAACAGGAACCAAAAATAAGATCCCATCAATTAAATTGTATTTTTTCTTAATTAATCCTCTTGCTAAATAACAACCATAAGATTCACTTACGACGATAAAATTTTGATCTGGAATAATGTTTTCTATAAAGTCAATTGTGATTTTGAGGAAATCATCAGAATTCGTAATCCATTCTTTACTTTTAGACTTTCCCATTCCCGGTAAATCGAAATAAATTCTTTCATAATTGGGTCTAGTCTTAAAGATGGGTTCCATACATCCCTTCATTATTCGATGATCTACAGTCCATCCATGAATCATTAAAACGGGACGTCCTTCACCATAAATTTCATAATAGATTTTTATATTTTCAAGATCGCATTCCATAAAATAATTTTATCTGATGTGTTTTATTATGAAAACTCTTTTTGTAAAAAAAAAAGGAATATAAAAGATTAAATCTTTTCTTTTTCTAATCTCTTTATTCTCTGTTCATGTAGAATTTTTAAATTTTGTTGTTGTTCAATAAAGACCTTATTATTAATAGGGAAGGCACTAAAAACCAATATTCCGAGGATGCCACCAAGCAGAGGAACGAATCCTACTAATGCTCTAAGGCCAAAGAGAGCAGTATCCGTTTGCGTTTCTGCGTTTGAATCAAAACCTGTTAACCATCCAACGATTATTAAAGTTATCCCAGAAAAAACTAATGATAATCTAGCAATTAATGTTAAAATACCATTGTATGATGCTTCTCTTCTTTTACTTATTCTTATTTCATCATAATCTATTGCTGCACTTATAGCGGGTTCAGTCATAAGCATACCAGCAGCTCCGAAGCCTGGAAAAATAGTAACAACGAATAGTATAAGAAAATCATTTATAAGAAATAGTGGCCATATCCCCAAAGAAAAAATGATCATTGCAAGTAATAATCCGTATTTTGGACCTCTCTTAGCATATATATACCTCCAAAAAGGTACACTTATGAGAATTCCGATTGCAACTCCAGCAGCAGCAAAACCTACAAAAGCTTCATCTACTTGCAGAATAAATTTAGCATATAATGGAATAACCATTATAGTTAATCCAAAGCAAAAATCAAGCAATGTATAAGTTAAAGTGACTATAAGAAAAGGTTTATTTTTGAATGTCTCTTTGATAGCACCTAATATTGGTAATGGCTCATCAATTTGATATTCCTCCCTTTCTTTTGATCCAAGTAATGAAAGTAGCATTGTTATAGGGATAAAAATTCCTATTAATATTCCAGCAAATTCCCATCCTATTGCATCTGCAATCATTGGGGGAATCAAGATACCGATAAAGGATGAAATAAATGCAATTGTATCTTTTATTGCAACAACTGTCGCCCTTTCTCCTTCTTCTTCATACATTTCGGTATATAGAGCCGACCATCCCGTCATACTCAGTGTAAATCCAAGATCGAAGATGAATAGCATGAGTAGGGCATGTAAAAATATAAAAATTTGCTCGGAACTTGAATAAGGTACCCACCAAAGAAGCATAAATCCGATTGTGAAAGGAATCGTTCCAACTACTATGTATGGAATACGTCGCCCCCATTTTGTTATCTTCTTATCCATGTAAAATCCGATTAGAGGATCATTTATTGCATTCCAAATTCCATATATTGCCCACACCCAACCTGAAAGAGCCAGACTAAGATGCGGTCCAGATTGAGCTGTAACATAAAAAAATACAAATGAAGCAGAAATCATATTATACGGTAGTGCTGATGGCACAGCTCCTAAAGAGTATAAAAGACGACCCTTACGTGAATGTACTTTATCCTTTTTTTCCCTTTCAGTTTCATTCATAATTGTTATCAACTTTTTTTTTTGATACAATTTAACTTTATTCTAAAGTTTATTTAAAGATGATATAAAAATTTCTAAATTACGCAAATTACTCTATTGCTAGCAAAATTACTGATCTTCTTCAATAATCTCTAAACCTAAAATTTTAGCCCCAATTATGAAAATATCCTTCCAATCTCCAATAAAAGTAACTCTATGCCATCCAAAAGTATCCCAATCATAATTTTTCATAATTTTTTCGACATTACTTTTTACCAACATTTTTGAAACGCATCCTTTATCATCAACAACATTATCAATAATTTTTCCTTGTCTGATTGATATTTTCTTATTAAAAACACTTATTTTAATCGTTGTTACAATTTCACCAATTGGGAATTTAACACAAGGAGAAGCACCAAGATAATGAGTTTCACCATGAAAAACAATTTCATAAGGAGTTGAGGGTCCATCGAGTCCATAAAGTTTATCTGGAGCAACACAGTGCATATATGTAATTTGTTCATTGGTTAAATCAAAAGTGTGGTTAGACACAAATCCAGGGCGATTGGTTAAATATAAACCAAAAAGGAAACTTACAGTTGAATCCATATCAGATTCACATATACCATATTTCCCTTCATTACTTAATTCGAAATAAGCCATACAAGGATAAGCAGGTAATATTCCGGTTAATAAGAAGGTTCCACAATCGGGAGTAAAAACGTCAACATCTTTGTCTTGTAATATTTGTTTAAAAGCAAAGTATAATTTTGCAGAATTCAGGATAGTCTTTTCAGATGGTTCTACTTTTAATGCATTTTTAATCCATTTATCAGCAATTTTTTTAGCTTCTTCCTCATTTACATTCGAATAATATTCCAGAATTTCATTAGGATCTCCTCTTATCATTTCTATACCAAATATCTCTTTCAAATTTTCTCTATATTTCGTTTCATCAATTCTCCATTGATGTGCTTGATCTTTACCTGCAGTATCTGTATAAAATTCAAATTCTTTATCACCACTCATTTTTCCAACTTGTTCAAGAAAATCTGGATGACTTTTTAATATTTTTTTACGTTCTGGATTGATTAATCCTAATATTACTTCCCAATTCATTTTTATTACATCACTTGCATAAACCAAGACTTTCTTTCCCTGTAAATGCAGTAAATTAATTAACGTTTCAATTGGTTTATGGAAATCTTCAAT
>JBHLRA010000229.1:0-1744 GCA_048883045.1 Candidatus Thorarchaeota archaeon
GAGCACGATCTTTTATGTATTGGATCTCCTGTTTATGCTCATCATTTACATTATAACGTAAAAAAAATTATAAAAGCATTGCCTAAACCTGAAAATGGATGGGCAAAAATAGCGATTCCATTTGTAACTTATGGTGCGATAAACTCTGGAGTAGCACTTCATGAAGCTGCAAAACTCTTAAAAGTTTCAGGAAGAATTACAATTATGGCAATGAAAATAAACGCGTTTCATTGTATGACAGCTTTACCACAGATTAACGTTAAAATAAATGAAGGAATGCCTGGAGAAGAAGCTTTACCAATTATAGGACAATTAGTCGAAAAAATTATTCATCTCGACTATGGAGTTATAAATAAATCTAAGGATATTACAAAAAAATTAAATTATCAGAAATTGAACAGCAGAATAAAAGCAAAGACAATTTTCCGAGAAAAATTCTGGCACAAATACTTATATCCAAAGCTTATTTTTAACCATGATGCTTGTCATAAATGTGAGCAATGTATAGATATCTGCCCTGTAAATTGTATTGAAATGACGAATGAGGGACCTATACTCTTACACAATCCATCTTGTATCCATTGTGGAGCATGTATTCTAGAATGTCCATTTGATGCTATAGAGGTTAATACAAATTGGGATAGATTGAATAATATACTTGAAAAATCCATTAATGGTCTAGGGCCCTTAGTCAGTAATGAAAATCCCAAATCAGTAGTTTATTCATAAGTAAATAAATAAAAAAATAAGGATAAAAGATTAAAAAAATTCTAAATCTAATTTTTTTTAATATTAAAAGGAAGTGTTCATGCAGTTAAAAAAAGAGAAAATAAAAAAAAGAATAGAGGATGCGGCTCGTGAAGACTTCTTAATGCATGGTTATTCTAAAACATCGATGAGAAAAATAGCCAAAAAAGCAAGAATTAGTACAAGTAACATCTACAATTACTTTAAGGGTAAAGATTATTTGTTTTATTCATTAATAGACCCCGTTTTTGAAAAAATAAAGTCTTTATTATCTCATTTATTTGAAACAGAAGAAAAACTTGGTGAATTTGAATTTTTTAGGAGAATTTCCGACGTCGTTGCTCATCCCGTTGGGGAAATAATTAAAAAAAACGCGAAAGAATTAATAATACTAATGGATAAAAGCGAAGGAACTAAATACACAAACTTTAAAGAAGATCTAGTTAAGATTATCGAGTCTCATTTTATGGAGAGTATTGTTCACGAGAAGAAAGTTAGAGATAAGAATTTGGCAAATTCCTTTGTAATTCATATCATTTCTAATAATTTTCTAGAAGGTCTACTTGAATTAGCAAAACATTATCAAAATGATGAATGGGTTGATGTTAATATAGATCTTTTAATGAAATACCACATTAATGGAATCTCTGGATTATTGAATTAAAATAAGTTTATTTCTTATTTCAAACTTGAAAAGTTAATTTTGCTGTTTATACTCCTTAGATTTATTCACTTGAGAAAAATTGAAGATTTGAAATATAAAAACAACGTTTAAATAAATTTTTAATCTTATATTTATTAATTTTATTAATTATCTAATTATGATAACAAATTTTGGTTATGAGGGAATTTAAAAAATTATGACTGAAAGAACTCAAAAACTTATGATGAGTACACCAATAAAATCTCTTCAAGTTGCTAATATTGATATTGCTGACGATGCTAGAGCCAATAGACCTGGAATGAAATGGACATTAGATTTAGAAAGAGCAAGATT
>JBHLRA010000229.1:1844-4177 GCA_048883045.1 Candidatus Thorarchaeota archaeon
ATTGATGATCCGGTGAGAAAACAAGAACTCGAAGTTATAGCAAGGAACTGTGAATGGGTGCCTGAAAATCCTCCAAAAACGCTATACGAAGCTTTACAATTTTATTGGTTAATTCATCTTATTATTAATTTTATTGATGTTCCAATGGTTGGAGATGGAATCAGGTTTGACGTATGTTTTAATCCTTTTTATGAAAATGATTTAGCAAAGAATAAAATAACAAGAGATGAAGCTCAAGAACTAGTTGAGTGCATTTTTGTAAAATCTCAAGAAACAGGTTTTCTCCATCCTCCAATATGGTCTGGTGCAGGAGGGGGTGCAATAGGATTCCAAACTGTTACTATTGGCGGAACTGATTCTGAGGGTAATGATATAACAAATGAGATGTCTTATATTGTATTAGATGCTATGAACAAAGTAAGAACAGTTACACCTCCATTAGCTCTCAGATGGAATGATCAGATACCTAAGAAATTAGTTGATAAAGCAATTGAAGTAATAAGTACAGGAATGCCTCAACCAGCCTTCTTTAATGATAAAGTTAATATTACGAGACTTTTAACTTTAGGAGTGCCTTTACATGATGCTAGGAATTATTCTATAAATAATTGTATGGTTCCAACAATACCCGGTAAAAATTTTAATCATCGATCAGCGTGGGCTACAGCAATCCCACTTCCGCAAGAATTAACTAAGACTTTAAAAACGATTGGAGAAAAAGCCACTTCAGTTGAGGAGCTTATAGATGATTTTATGGAGAATTACAAATTCAGAATCAAGAAATTAGTATTTTTATCAAATATAGCAGATGTATTTTATCAAGAATATGTACCTCGACCATTCCTTTCAGCTATTCTAGATGATTCAATTGAGAGAGCTCAAGATGTTCGAGATTGGAACTATGTTCTTGATTATAGGGATGTTGTTCTCCTTGGTCTCAATAATGTAGCTGATTCTTTTGCTGCGATAAAAAAACTTGTATTTGAAGAAAAGAAAATTACAATGAAAGATTTAGTTGATGCTGTTAAGAAAAATTTTAGAGGAAAATATGAAGAAATTAGAAGAATGTGTATTGAGGCACCTAAATTTGGCAATGATGATGATTATGTTGATTCAATATCAAGTGAAATAGGAAAAAGAATTACTATTGAAACAATGAAATGTAAGACGAATTATGGGACTCCTTGTATTCCAGACGGTACGGTTGCATCAGCATTCTGGTTTTTAGGGAAAGGTTGCGAAGCAACACCAGATGGGAGAAAAGCAAGAGAAACTCTTCACGACGGAAGTATATCACCAGTTCAGGGGAGAGATCAAAAAGGACCTACCGCTGTTTTAAAGTCAGTTTCAAAGGTAGATCCTGTAAGTAGCTGGAACCATCTTCTTAATCAAAGTTTTATGCCACAATATTTAAAGGACCATAACGCAGAAGTATTCGCTCAATATCTGAAAACTTGGGCTGATTTAGGAATTCATCATATTCAATTCAATGCAGTAGGTAAAGAAATATTGGAAGAGGCTCAACGTAATCCTGAGAAATACTTAAATTTAATGGTAAGAGTAGCTGGATATTCCGCATTTTTCGTAGATTTAAGTAAAGATTTGCAAGATTCAATAATAGCTAGAACACCGCAGTGTTTTTAGAATTAAGTAAAGAGGAAGATCCTTTGAATGGAAGCCAGATGGGAACAATATTTAACATTCAAAGATATAGCATTCATGATGGACCCGGAATAAGATCAACGGTATTTCTTAAGGGTTGTCCACTAAGGTGTAAATGGTGTTCAAATCCTGAGTCAATTAACCCTTATCCCGAAATCTTTTTTAGAGCAGACAATTGCAATCAATGTGGGAAATGTCTAGAGGTTTGTACTCAACAAGCTATAACTTTTTTTGAAAATTCTATTCGAATAAATAGAACTAAATGTGATTTTTGCATGAAATGTGAAAATATATGTTCATTTGGTGCAATAAATCATATTGGGTATAGAATAACCGTTAATGATGTAGTTAAAGAAGTAATGAGAGATGAATTATTTTATAATAATTCAGGAGGAGGGGTCACAATTTCAGGGGGAGAACCCCTTTATCAAATAGGTTTCACACTTAATCTATTAAAAGAATTTAAAAAAAGGTCAATACATACTACTATAGATACAACTGGACATGTTAAATGGGAAGAATTTGAGAAAATTTTAGATTATGTTGATTTAATACTTTTTGATATTAAACATCTAAACCAAGAAATCCATCAAAAAGGAACTGGAATAAAAAATGATTTAATACTAAATAATTTAGATAAGATTCTCAAAAAAGGATTAAGAGTCTGGATA
>JBHLRA010000230.1:0-4155 GCA_048883045.1 Candidatus Thorarchaeota archaeon
TTTGGAATCGTACCGTGTGCAGTAATGAGTATGTTTAGTGAAGGACTTGTACCTGCGGCTTGTGAAGTTGATATCTCTGGGCTAATAGGAATGTTAATTTTGCAAATCGCTTCTCAGAAACCTTCAGCAATTCTAGATTGGAACAATAATTATGGGGAAGATCCTAATAAGATGGTGTTATTTCATTGTAGTAATCTACCGAAATCCTTTTTTCAAGATACAGAAATGACGATTCATCCCATAATATCAGATCTAAAGGGTGGAGATGTAAGCTTCGGAGCAATTCAAGGAAGAATTCAATCTAAACCATGTACTCTTTTACGAGTAGAAACTGATGATTTATTTGGTGAAATTAAAGCTTTAATTATAGAAGGAAGTTACACTGATGATCCTCTTGAAACTTTTGGAGGATACGGCGTAATAGAAATTTCAAATTTACAGGATATATTGAAATTAATATGTAAAGAGGGATTTGCACACCATGTTGCAGCATCTTTGAGTGAAGTTGGAGATATAATAAATGAAGCTTTATCTAATTACTTAGGATGGAATGTTCATTCTCTTTTATAAAACGAATTCAGGTTCTAAAACTCTTTTAATACCTTTCTGATCTATTATAACTCTAAATTTTTTGAAACTTGTTTTTTTAATTTTTTTTCCCTTAAATTCTGTTAACTTTAAAATAAGATTTAAATGATATACTTTTGAAATTGGGATATTTTCAATCTTATGTTTATCGACATTCCATTTAGAAATAAATTGAATAGGATCGTCGGCATATCGTAAAAATTCTCTGATATTAAAGCGAATGACATCTGAAATTTCTCTTCTTCTTGTATGAAATTGTCTTATTTTTTTGTTAAATAGTATAATTTTTTTCTTATATACAATAACCTCCTCCGGTTTTCCTCTTTCTTCTATCGAATTAATATTGCTTGATCTCCTAATTCTTAAAATTTCCCTTGGAATCTTATCCTTTATTTTGAAATTTACAATTTCTGTACTTTTTCCAATCTTTTCTTTATTAAATCCATCTACAATATCAATTCGTTGATCAGAAAACAATGATCCAACCGCTTTCTGTGAAATTCCACGAATATTTTCTTTAATTCGGTCTTTCAACATATAAATTACAACAGAAACAAAGATAAACGGAATAGAATATAAAGGAAAAAATGAAAGTAAAAAGAAACCAAAAAACAAAGAAAAGAACATTGCTACTCCAGCAGCTAAAGAATAAAAAATCTCTAAAGATTGAGATCTTGGATCTTTTTTCTTTTTTTCTAAATATAAAACACTTTGCATGTATTTTTTCAAAATCCCTTCTTGATAAGAAAAATTTTCATTACTATTATTTTCAGAAATAATCAATGAGCTATTTAAATGTTCACGATGTATTTGTTCTTTTTCAATTAGTTCAATCATCTTTAATTTGCTCTCTTGATTAATTTTTTCTTCAAAAATCTTTAAAATTTTTGTAAGCCATCTTTCAATCTGTAAGCTAATATATTCATCAACAAATTGAAACGATTCACGTGACTTTATTGGAATCTGGGATAAATTAATTCTATTTCTTATCGTTGTCAGCTTAGACTGTAGTCTTTCTATTGATTTGAGATAATTGTGTATCAAATCTGGTATATGATATTGCTTGTTTATTTCATTATAATTGTAATGAATGTAATTAAACTGATCTCTAAAAGACACTTTTATTATATCAGCAAGTAAACACAATTCTCTTTGAAATCTTGTTATAGTCTCTATGTTAAAATTTTCATCTTCGATACTATTCAACGATCTCAGAATTGTATACATTGGAGAAAGTTCGTTTTGCTCGTTTAATATTTCTTCTATTGACATTTTGGGAGTTTTAAATCTTATTCTATTATTAAGATCTGAAAAAAATTGCTCCTTACTATAAGAATCCCTATTTATTATTAGAGAACGTGGAATGAAGAAATACGTTGTAATAAGATATTTTGTTGTATTTTTTTCGGTTAGTTCTAAACCATAATCTATTTTTGACTCAAAATTAAAAAGATCATGACGAACAATTGACGATTTTTTCCACTGTCTAACTTCTTCATCATTTATATGATTTAAAATTGACAAAATATCATCACTCTAAATTTCATCTTAATAAAAGAGATGAAAAAGAATATTGTTTTTTATTCTCCTAAGATTTAATAATCAAAATAACTCTAAAAATTTACCTTTTCCTTTTTATTGATAAATCTTTTTGAAAAAATCCAGATTTGATTATAGCGCTTTTTTCTGTATTAAGATTTGTAAGAATTTCAAATGGATAGTAATTTTGGGTTTCCTCTTGATAATTTAGTATTCGATTTCTTGTTAAATATATCGAATATTCTGAAATGTCGCAACCGATCCATCTCCTCTTTAATTTTTCTGCCATTAATATAGTTGTCCCAGAACCACAAAAAAAATCAGCGACTAAATCTCCATCATTACTCCCTATTTTAATAATTCGTTCCAACAATTTGTGATGCTTTTGAGTTGGAAATCCAACCCATTCCTTTGACGCGGGTTGCATACAAGGTATCTTCCATACATCGTCCAATTTCTTGTCAGTAACTATGCGATAAACCACATGACCATTTTCATCTTTAAAATTTTTTAAAACACCATTAACCATTTCTCTCTTTAACTGTTTTCTTGGATTCTTACGAGGGATTCTTAGTTCATTAAAAGTATATTTGTTTGTTCTAGAGTAAACTAAAATTGTATCATGAGCTCTTGGAAGATTATTTTTTCCCGCTGAATATTTATTGTAATAGTACCAAATGATATTATTGATAAATCTATTTTCCCCAAAAATCTCATCTAAAATAAGTCTAATATAATGATTTGCATGCCAATCAGCGTGGACAAATACCAAACCCGTATTAGAAAGCAGATGCTTTATTAATTTTATCCTTTCATACAACATTTGCAAATAAGAATCTAAATCGTTATTCCAATGATCATAATACGCAATTGAATCATAAGTATTATCTTGTTCCTTAATTCTTATTTTATAATTAACTCCAGAGAAAAAAGGGGGATCTATATAAACTAAATCTATTTTAGTGTTCAAGTTATTTATTAAATAATATAAAACGTCTAAATTATCTCCCCAAAATATTTTGTTTTTCCAAAAATCAGAATTCTGAACTTCATTTAATCTAAATGAATTTTCTTCAAACAATTCAAAAAAATTAGCATTGTAAATTTCAAGATCTTCTGGATTAGGATCTTTTTTGTTGTTCCAAGTTAATTTAACCATTTGAATAATAAAAAGAATTTGATTTACTAAACTTCTTTATTTTCTAATAGAGCATCAAACTCTCTATCTGAAAGGAAACCTTTAGTATTCATTATGTCTTTGATACTTTCGATGAGTTGGGGTGCTCCTTCAGCTTCAGCAATTGATTCTTCAAGTTCTGTCATTTTTTGATTTAATGTGGTAATATTATCTTCTTTTGCCGTGATTTCTTCTTTTAAACTTTCAATTTCTACATATTTATCGGATGTTAATTGTTGCAATTCTTTTTTGAGATCTTCGATTTGATTTTCTTTTTGTTGAAGATTTTCTTTGATTTTATCCTTTTCTTTTTCTAATCTTGTTCTCTCGCCATTTTGGCTTCCCTCTAAAGTCTCCATTTTTATTGTAGCTTCTTTTATTTTATCTTCTAATTCAGTCACCCTTGCATTAGCCTCTGATACTTTTTTTTCTAAGTCTGCTTTAACAGTTCTTAGTTTATTAATTTCTGCGTCAGCATAAAGCTTCTCTTCCTTTACCCTTTCAAAATCCTTACTTGAAGTAGAAAATTTATCATTTACGTTTTTTAGCTTCGTGGTCGTTTCACTGAGATTCTCTTTGGTAGTTTTTAACTCTTCTGAAATTTTATTTAAATCCTTTGTCTTTTGGTTTAATTGTTTTTCCAAGCTATTGATCTTAGACCTTAGATCTAATAATATCTTTCCTTCAACAGAAATTTTCTTCTCAGGCTTCTCTTCAGCGCGTGCCCAATCGATTGACATTCTTGGTAAACCTCAATTTTTTGTATACTTTTATTTTATTTTACTATATATTTATGTTTTTAAAATTGATTATTTATAAATTTTATATTAAAATACATCATTTTATTTTTT
>JBHLRA010000231.1:0-4141 GCA_048883045.1 Candidatus Thorarchaeota archaeon
TATATCTCCATGTAAGTGGCGGTTTTGTATTTGGGTGGGCCGCTATGAGAGATAAAATCTTTCGACATCATTTGCCACTTGTTTTTCAAGCATTTATATATGGAGATAAGAATTTATTAGAAAGTGTTCCACAGCTTAAAGAATCAGAAATAATTGTCCACTTTCAATCAAAAAAAAAGAAATACAATAAGATAGAACATTTTGGAAAAATCAAAGAAATTCAATATTATTGAATTTTGAAGATTATTAAATTAATAGAAGCAAGATCTCTCTTAGAAATTAATTAAATTCTAAGATTTAAAAACTAACAAATTATTAACTTTATCTTTATATAATTCATATCATTTCATTTGTTAGAAAATTTATAAAAAAGTCAATATTGTGAGCAGATATGTTAAAATTTAGTATTAAGAATGCCTTTAGAAAAAAGTCTACTGCGATTTTATCTAGTATTGGTGTTGGTATTGGTTTAATGTTAGTATTTGTTATTGGTGCTTTTACAGCAGGGGTAACCGCTCAATTTCAGGAAAATTTATCAGAGTCGATTGGTATTGTTGAAATCCTCGAAAAAGATGTGCTAGGAAGAGAAAATAGTCATATACCTAGAAATTTTACTAAAGAACTATATAATACTCCTAATGTAGGAGAAGACATATCAAAACTGACTTGTGAAACTCAAGCACCGTTTTATTATACCACTAATTATTCTGGTGAAGATAAATTAGTAAATGCTCAAGATACTTTAACTTTAATAGGGATAAATTTGACATTAGATCAAGAATGGGGGGGGCCAACCACTAAGATTCTTCAAGGAAACATTTTTAATTTGAATAATAGTGAGATAATTATTGATTCAAGATTACTAAATGTTGCCCAGTTTCCTATATCTATTGGTGATAAAATTATAATCAAGTTGGACATTGGTGGAACAATATTAAAGAATTTAACTATAGTAGGCGTTTATCAAGAAGATGATATTGGAGCACCTACATTTGTTCCAAGGCAATATTATATTTATACGGATATACAGACTTTATGGAATTTACTAGATATATCTGGTTTAGAAATTAACACTTATTCTTCGATAAAAATTAGATTCAATGTTAAAACCACTGAGGAGACTGAAAATTACACTGAAGAAATAAATAACTATTCTGAAAGTGGAGGATATGCTCCGATTTATGTCACCGCTACAGCATTATCAACGTTTTTTGAATCAATTGAGGAGACTTTTTCATTATTTGATGCATTTGCAGGAATAATAGGGTTTATTGCAGTTTTAGCAGGGGGGACTGCTATAATTGTAACGCAATTGATGTCTGTTACTACTCGACTGAAAGAATTTGCTATATTAAAGTCTACGGGTTGGAAAAATCGTCATATTTTCACAAATGTTATCTATGAGTCATTAACTCTTGGAATATTAGGTGCTATAATTGGATTAACTTTAGGAAGCATTTTGGTCCTCATATTTAGTAGTGGTGGAAGCCCATTCGGAGGAGCATCAGCGATTATTACTTTGAATGGAATAATTGAAGTGGTAGCCTATGCTTTAGGCTTAGGAATTCTTGGAGGCTTATATCCAGGTATTAAAGCGGCCAGAGTACGACCTGTAGTCGTATTAAAAGGAGAGTAAAGGGGTGAAAGAATTGTCATTGATAACTTTAAAAGATATAAGTAAAGTTTATGGGGAAGAAAGAACCCAGATTAAGGCATTAGACCATATCGATTTAGAAATTGAAGAAGGAAAAATTATAACAGTTATGGGACCTTCTGGTAGCGGAAAAAGTACTCTTTTAAACATATTAGGCGCTATGGATAAACCATCCTCAGGAAAAGTATTAGTTAACGAAATTGATATTGGAAAACTTGCTGAACGTAAATTAGCAAATTATAGAAAAAACCAAATTGGATTTGTATTTCAATCATTTTACCTGATTCCAAATTTAGATGTACTTGGCAATGTTTTATTACCCAAAGTACCATATGGTATTAAAGACCAAGATCGTAAACGAGCACAAGAATTATTAAATATTGTAGGTTTAGGAGATAGAGGACAAAGTAAGGTAGGCAAATTATCTGGGGGTGAATCACAAAGAGTAGCTATAGCAAGAGCGTTAATAAACGACCCAAAAGTTATTTTAGCAGATGAACCAACTGGTAATCTAGATTCTGAAACAGGTAAATCGATTATAGAATTATTGATTAAATTAGCAGAAGAAGGGAAAACCATTGTTATCGTCACACATGATCCTAGAATTGCTCAAGTAGTTGCGGAACATCCTCTTGGAAAGAATATTTGGATTAAAGATGGTCAACTTAGTGATGAACCAACCTATGATATGTTTTGTTGGGACTCTGCTACATAAAAACTCCCATATCGTATCTAAAGAGGCCACATATGTATCCCATACATTATCACAATTAGTGATATAATTAATGATATAGCGATAATTATTCGTCCTGTACTTCTAAACTTTAATGCACTTGATCCTCTGAAGAGTATATAAAAAAGTGGAATAAGCATCCAAGGTATAAATCCTAAGAATAATCCTACAACAGGAATCAATACAAAAAAAAGATACATTAAAATCAACATTCCTATTATAAGAAAAATCCAAGGAAGTGTAAGAGGATCAATTTTTAAATTCTCCTTTTTAAAACTACTCTTAATTTCTATTCGTTTTTTGTGCCATTCCATAGATCTACCCCGTAATTCTCGATATGTAAAGAATCCTGCTGTGGAAAATGATATTACTATAAGAATTATCCCAATAATTAATATAATTTCATCTGAAATTCCTATCATTTCACAGATGCTTGCGTTGGGATATCCTGTGTATAACCAAATCGTAGGAGGTAGAAGTTCTTTATAATTTTTGGGAATAGTAAAGGTATAAAATGCCATTATCCCTCCTAAGACAGCCCATAATAGGAACATCCACATGGGGGGATGAGGTACTACTATTGGGGAACCAAATCCACGTGTCCAGAAATCATTTAAGTCGACTGTTCCCATTCCAATTCTAAGAGCCTGCCATGACCAATCATATATTAACCAATGAGCGCACCAAAAACCTGAAATTAGTACTATCATCTGATATCCGCTAATTTTATTTGATTGAACAATTAATACCATGATAATAGCATATAGGGTAAGAATGTTAAAATATGCCAAATCAGTATGATAAAAGAATGATGGAATACCCGTATTTTCTGATATGCCTCTTTTTGAGATACCTAAAAGAAATACGATACATGAAATAAAGGCAAATCCTAAAGTAATGAAAATTGTCCATCTCCAGCTGAAATCACTTAAATTCCTTGCCGGTAATTGCCCTGTTTTATTCAAATATTCAGCTCTCAATTCTTCTAGGTTATTTTCAAGGGCTTTAATTTGTTGTTCTAATTCATTTATGGATGATTCTTCTATTCTAGACACATTAAATCACTTTCTTTTTGGTTTCATACCTATTTTAAATTTATGCTATAATTTTTTTAAAATTTATTACTCTGAAGCAAATAATTAGCTTCTAATTTATTTAAGTCCAACCAATTTCTCATTTTCAAAAATTTCTCACCGAAAATATTTATATATTAATTCAAACTAAGTACAATAGAAAGCACCGACAATTTTATTAGGAAAGAGGAGTTAGAATAATGGTGTATAATAATCCAGAGGGTCCTACCTCTGAATATGAAGATACGCTTAATAGGTTATCAGATCAAATAACAGAGCTATTTTCCAAAATCCATTTTTATCAAGCGCTTATTGCTGAAAAAGAACATCAAATAGCTGAACTAACAAAAGAAAATCAGAGATTACTAGTTAAAATCCAAGATTTAATGCATCAACCAGCTCCAGCTACTTCACCAAGTCAACAATCTTATACTCCTCCTCCACCACCTACCCCACCGGCCATACTAAGCTATGAATCAAATACCACTAAACCTATTTTAGAAAAAATTAAAGATAAAGAGGATGAAAGAATTAATAAAAGAGTATGCCCTAACTGTGGTGCTATGGGCTTCGCTATAAGAGAAATTGACGATAAATCCAAAGTAATTAGTTATTCTCCAAGACGGATGTATGCAAAAAAGAAATCTTGCACTAAATGTCGGTATGAATGGAGCTAATTTT
>JBHLRA010000232.1:0-4138 GCA_048883045.1 Candidatus Thorarchaeota archaeon
TTAAATTTCTTCAAGAGTTATTACCTCATCGGGTAAAAATGATTTCAAAATATCACCCATTTTTCTATCATCTTCGATTGGAATACCTCTAATTAAAAATTGAGATTTCTTTAGAGGATCGATTTTCCATTCAAATTCACTTAGAAGGTAGCGCTTTATATCGATAAATTTATCATCTTGTTCAATCATGAAATCATCCATAAGTTTCTCGAGGTCTTTGACTTTTACCATTCCTTTCTCCTTTTTTGTAGTTTAATTTGGATTAAAGAAGTTATTTTTAATAATATTCAATTTAAGTTTTAATTTTAAAATTTATAAAGTTTTTATATGCATCTCCTAAAAGTACATCCTTATTGCTAATCCCATCAACACTGCTGCAACAATAAATTGTAGATAGCTCTTAGGAATTTTCCCAGAGATTTTTGCGCCAAAAATTGAACCCAAAATAGCACTTATGCTGATTATTAAACCAATCAAATAATCAATTTGTCCTATGATGCTTTTAGCAATAGTATTGTAGATGGCGGTAAAAAATATAATTCCTGTAGATATTGCTGTAGCGTTATGAATTGGATAATGAAGAACTATATGAAGTGAAGGTGTATTAATAATGCCACCTCCAATTCCTAATAAATTAGCAACGAACCCTGCTAAAAGAAATAACGGAATTGACTTTTTTAAATTAGATTTGTAATCATGAGTATGAAGAACAAAATTATTTTCAAATTCCTCTTGAGCAGGATTAAATTTTCTCGATTTTATTGCTTTATATATCATATTTACACCTGCTATCAAAATAATTGTAGCAAATAGCATTTTTAAAAATCTATTATCTAATCTAATGAATGTAAATAGTATAGTACTCAAGATACTACCTAAAATTGAAAATGATGCAAATATTACAACTTGTTTGATATGCAGTCTTTCTTCTCTGAAATAAGTGATAAATCCTGCCCCTGAAGAAATCAGTATGATAAAAGTAGAAGTGTCCACAGCTACATTTATAGGGGTTAAAAAAAGTAACACCAATATGCTTACATAAAACACTCCACCTCCAATTCCCGCAACAGTACTGAGAATACCAAAAAAAAATCCAAAAACAAGTAAAATGATAATAAGGACAATATCCATATAATGTGAAATAGTTTTGTAAAAAAATAGTTTTCTAAAATGTAAGGAACATCAAGAATAATAATAAATTAGAAAATTAAGATTTTTATAATAGTTAAGTTTTTTTAAAATAAGATTTAATACTCTTCTAAGAATGCCTAATTCTAACAGCAATAAATTAACTGATCTTGAACTCATTGCATGTGATCGCTGTAAAAATCCTTTTATGATACCAAAAGGAGAAAAAATAAGGAAGCAAGAAAGTAATGAAGAAATAGTCTGTGAGAATTGCGTTAGATTGGCTGAAAGAAAGAAAATATTAGCTTCTTCGGTAATTGAATCTCAGAACGAAATTAAAACTTCTATAAAAGATTATGAAAACAAAATTAAAACTGCTCCTTCGCAAGATATAAAGAATGCATTTTATGAAAAAATCAAAAGGCAGTCTGAAATTTTAAGAAAATCAATAGAGCTTATAAAGAAAATTGAGGAAACTAATGATGAAGAATATATCGAAGAATATAAAAAATTATTCGAAAAACTGAAAAAGGAAGAATCTTGAGCTTCTATAAACTATACTCACTTTTTTGTAAAAATTAACCCTATGTTTCTAATTCTTTTATTAGCTTGAGATTTAGCCTCTAATTTCATCAACTTAGAAAGAATTCTTACAATAATATTCCAAAACGTTCGAAAACCGACATTTGATTCATATTTTTTCCTTAATTTTATTAGATTGTCTTCTATTTTCTTAGGATTTGCGGATTGAATGTCAGCAATTATCATTAATCTGCCATAAACTCCAAAAATTTTTACATTTTTAAGATTAAATTTTTTAAAAAGAGATAATATTTGATTAATTTCATATCGTCTATAGTGTCCTATTATTCTATCTTGAGTCGTATAGTATTTCATTCTGTGGGGAACTGTGACCACGACTATCCCATTTTTCTTTAGAATTCTACTTATTTCTGAAACTGCAAGCTCATCATTTTCGATATGCTCTAAAACATCAAGAGCGCTAGCAAAATCAAATATTCCATCTCTATATGGTAAGTTGATAAGATCACCGCATAAGGGATAACATACGGATTTATTTTTATATTGGTTTAAAGGAAGATCTGCAATGTCAAGGAAAGATTTATGCTTTAAATTATCTAGAAAAGAGAGAATCGAATTTCCAGATGAACCCAAATCAATACCATGTGAAAATTTCCTTTCTTTTCCTATATATTCTTTTAATAAATCAAACTTACACCTTATTCCTGGAGACAAATAGTACTCTGATAAAGTTCTAAAGGAAAAATTTTTATGTTTATCGTAGAAATCTTTCAGCATCAGTTTAATTAAAAATCATTTCTTCATAATAATTTTTTTACTAAGTTTAAAAAAAAGGGAATATTAAAATTTAACATCAGTTCACTAATTATAGATTTGGTAAAAATGATTCAGCTTTCAGTATTTTTAGAAGATCGTCCTGGAGAACTCTCAAAATTCATAAAACTCCTAATGGATAATAAGATCTTTATCAGAGCCTTAACAGTAGCAAAAACAAGTGAATACGGGCTAATTCTAGTTTTAGTTGATAAACCCGAAAAATGTATTAGTCTATTGGATGAAAAAGATTTTATGGTTTCCACTACGGAAGTCATTGCTGTTAGATTAAATGACCATCCTAATGCTTTGTATGAAATCCCAAAAACACTTGGAGATAATGCAATAAACATCGATTATTTCTATAGTACTCTTGTAAAAGATGAATCTATGCTTATTTTACGAGTGGAAGATACTGTAATAGAAGATGCTGTAAATCTTTTGGTAACAGCGGGATTTACGATAGTAGAGAGATAATAAAAAACTTCCATTCCTAAATATATCATCCCACTTTTTTCCCCTAAATACCTTGAAGTTTTATTTGAATAATAAACCTTAAGAATTTTTTGTAATTAGAAGAGTTACACTTTAAATATTACATTAAGGTAAGAATTATGAGTTTTAAATTTACAGAAGAACAAGACATGATAAGGGAGAGTGTTCGTGAGTTTGCTCAAAGTAAAATAGCACCAATTGCTCTACAAATGGAAGAAACTAAGGAAATTCCTAGAGATGTCGTCAAAGGTATGGCTGAATTAGGACTTATGACCTGTACGGCAGATGAGAAATATGGTGGCCCTGGATTAAGTGCTGTGAGTGCTGGTGTAATTGCAGAAGAACTAGCAAGAGCAGATTGTACTGGTTCTACATGTGTATATTATTTAGTTCCCGCATCCTGGGGCTTTCTTTTAAATAAGTATGGAACAGAAGAAGCAAAACAAGAGATTTTTCCAAAAACCGTCTCAGGAGAATGGTTTCTTGGTATTGCTACAACTGAAAGTGATGCAGGTTCTGATGTAGGTGGAACTAAGACTAAGATAAAGCCAGATGGTGATGGATTTGTAGTCAATGGTGAAAAAATGTATATAAGTGGAGTACGAGAGGCAGTCAAGTATGGTGGTGGTCATATTACAATTGCTCATCAAACTCCAGAACTTGGAACGAGAGGTATGACAGTATTTTATCTACCTTTAACAGCTGAAGGGATTACTCCTACTTATGTTGCTGATTTAGGTAGAGAAGGAATTTCATGTGGAGGATTTTCAATTGATAACGTGAAGATTCCTAAACATTATATCCTCGGTGAAGAAAACAAAGGGTTCTATATTTTACATGAAGGTTATGAATATGCGAGAGCATTAATCACAGTAATATGTGCTTCTGCTGGTTTAAAGTCACTAGAAAACGGAATTAATTATATTAAGGAAAGAAAATCTTTTGGAAAGTCATTATCGCAATATCAAGGAATCAACTTTAAACTCTCTGAACATTACACTAAATTAACCATGTTAAGAGACTGGGGATATAGGGCATTAAGAACTATTGACTTGGAACAAGAAGGAAAAGCAAGTAGATTTGAAACTAGCAAGATTGTTGCTATGGGAAAAATGTTCTGTTCCGAATGGGCTTGCGATGCAATAAATACCGTAATGCA
>JBHLRA010000233.1:0-2388 GCA_048883045.1 Candidatus Thorarchaeota archaeon
GATTTTATTCACTTTTTCTGAGAAATATAATGTTGATAACCCAGATCCGTATTCAAAAATTACCATATCTGATCTTAGATTATTATCTAACCAAATTTTAGCCTTTATTGGAATCCAAGGAATCTTTTTATCTCCGATTTCGATTCCTTTAATTAGTAATTGGAATTTTCTTAATAATCTTTTTAAGTTAAATTTTTTATTTAATAGAATATAAATTAAGTAGTTTTTGAATTTGTTGATCTTATAGAGAGAGTCCTTTATTTTTTGGAATAAAAAAAAAGCCATTTGTCACTAAGATATTTAGTTTTTTAATGAACAATCGTACAAAGGTTTAAAATTTTATTAAAAACCAATGTATATGCCACTATTTTATTATTACTTTAAGATTTCGATAATCAAGCGCTTAAAGGACTCAATTTTGATTTATTTTTACTCATCCATAAAAGTGATAGAATAATCGGAATGATTCTTGTAAGTAGAATAATAACACATAATGCTAGATATCCATAAATAGGGATAAAAATGAAACATAATACGATGTCAAAAATTGCTGCTGATCCATAGATTTTTGCTACTAATGAATCAAATTCTAAAGGTACCAAGATTTGAAGAGTAAGAGTATGACCAATTCCAATAAGTAAGGGTGCTAATGAGAGTATCCTTATAACGTTAATACTTCCAACATATTCAATACCAAATAATAAACTCACAACTGTTTCTGCAAAAAAGAATAGAAAAGCAAAAGCGAGTATACCAATAATGACAATTAACAGTAAGATTTTCTTAATAAAATCAAAAATTTTAGATTCATTTCCATTTTTACTCTCACTTATCATTTTAACAATATGGGGAAATACAGTTGTGGTGATTAAAGAAATGACCAAAACAAATATTTGAATGACCTTATAACCTGCTGAAAATACGCCAACAAAGTAATAGTCCACAAGTAATCCTAAAATAAAAGGATTTAAGTAATTGATTATGTTTGTCGAGAAGTATACTAGGAACATATGAAAACCAGTTGAAAATTGATATTTAATATCAACAAGAGAACTGGTATGAAATTGCATTTTGTATTTTTTAACAATGAAAATTTGAGTAAATATTCCAATAAGAATAGCATTAGAAAATACTAAAAACGCATATAAGATATAATCCGATTCAGATTTAATAAACGAGAAGATAAGAACAATAAGAATAATTTTTCCGATAATATGGATTATTGTAAGATATTTCATTTTCTCAATTCCTCTAAAAAACCAAGTTGGCGATAAAACACTTTGAATTATCAGACCGAATAACAGGAGAAAAATTACTGCATTTTCCCTGAATCTTTCAAATATATTAACAAAGGTAAAAAGAGAAACGAAACATATAACTGAGAGGATAATTCTTACCAAATTAATAGCGCTATAAATCTTTTGTATCTTTTCTTGATCATCTCTGAATTTAGAGACCGCACGGGTTCCAGAATGATTGAAACCATATTCAGTAATTACTTGAAGAAATAATATGAAAGAATTGGCAAAAGAAATAATACCATAAATATCTGCTCCTAAAACTCTCGTAAGGTAGGGCAAAATGATAAGTTCGGTAATAAAAACTAAACCTTGAAGAACTGAAAGGGATAAAAAGTTCTCCAATAACTTTTGCCATACCTTGTTTTTCAGAAGACTACCAATTTTTTTAAATAAACTCAAAATCCTTTATTTCCTAAACTAATTACATTTATGAAATTATTTATGACTTAAAAAATTAAAGAATATCATAGAATAGAACATTTTAATACGTATTAAGAAGGAATATGAAAGACGGAGTTGAAAATATCAATTATTGTACTCATTCAAATTTAAACGACCTTTCTTATGGGGGTTGTATTAATGACAACAAATTCATAATCTCAATTCCTTCAAATTACAATATTACGAGAGTATTTCCAAATAGGAATGAAGATAATACTCTTAGTTTTTTGAACTCACTAAAATTGGCTTTAAAGTTAATAAAAATATCAATAAGATCACGCCAAACATTTGTTATAAGAGCAACACGTCCAGGATTTATTCCTGTTTTTTTCAAAAAACTGAGGAAACATAAATTTGTACTCAATATGGGATGTACTCCATTTTCAACTATTGAGAGAAATGCATTTTATAGAAATCCTACTTTAAAACCAAAGTATAGATTATTAACTAATATTTTAATGAAAATGGAATTTCAATTTGAGAAATATCTTGTGAGGAAGGCGGATCTTATCTTTGTTGAGAATAAACAAGCAAAGAAGTTAGTGGAAAAATTTGGAGGCAAATCTTCTAAAATTGTACTAGCACCTTATTATGTACAAGATTACTTTTTGACAACAAGAGAATTAAAATATAATTTCAAAGATGG
>JBHLRA010000233.1:2488-4127 GCA_048883045.1 Candidatus Thorarchaeota archaeon
TTAAGGGGAAAGTAATTTTAACTAATAAAGCAGGTAATATATTATCATTGTTTAATCCATATACAGACCTTGTTTTAGAAGACTTTTCAGATCCAAAAATTATTGCCGAGAAAATCATTGATATTGCTCATAATTATGATAAATATCAGGAGAATGCTCAAATCTTAAGAAATTGGCACTTAGAAACACATAATCAAGAATATTTTTGTAAACAAGTAGTAGAAAATTTAAGAACAATAAAATCATAATCAAAATGCAAGAAAATGACAAATAATATCTGTATTATCGGGGGAGCAAGACCCAATTTTATGAAGATAGCTCCATTGATTAAAGAATTGAAAAGCCAAAAGATTGGATTTAAGTTAATTCACACGGGACAACATTATGACTATAATATGTCAAAAATCTTTTTTGATAATTTAGGAATATCCGAACCCGATTTTTTCCTCAATGTTGGGTCAGCATCCCATGCTATTCAAACTGCTAAAATAATGATTGAGTTTGAGAAGGTAATTGTAGAGGAAAAACCGAAATTGATTATCGTTGTTGGTGATGTTAATTCTACAATTGCTTGTGCTTTAGTTGCAAAGAAATTACAAATAGAAGTAGCCCATGTTGAGGCTGGATTAAGAAGTTTTGACGAGAAAATGCCTGAAGAGATAAATAGAAAGTTAACAGACCAATTGGCAGATTATTTATTTGTTACAGAAGAGAGTGGTTTAATTAATTTAAAAAATGAAGGCGTCGATCCAAATAAAGTTTTTTTTGTTGGAAATATAATGATTGATAACTTAGTTAGAAATTTAGAGGAGGCTCAAGGTTCCGACTACTATAAAGAACTAGATCTATCTAAGGATTCCTATGGATTAGTGACTATTCACAGACCCTCAAATGTAGATACTAAGATTGATCTCGAAAGAGTAATAGAAGTTTTAAATCATATCCAATCAAAAATTAAAGTAGTCTTTCCGATTCATCCAAGAACGCAAAAAAATCTAAAAAAATTCAATCTTGAACAGGAATTGAATAAATCAAATATAATTTTGACAGAACCCTTGGGTTATTTGGAATTTTTAAATCTGATGATGAATGCTAAGTTTATTTTGACAGATTCTGGTGGGATCCAAGAGGAAGCTTCTTATCTTAAAATCCCAATTTTAACATTAAGACAAAATACAGAAAGACCAATAACAATTGAAAAAGGGACTAACACATTAATTGGAAATGATTTTAACAAGTTGAAAACAAATGTGGATAAGATTTTATCAAATTCTTACAAGAAAGGGCAAGACATTGAAATGTGGGATGGAAAAACTGCTCAAAGAATAGTAGAAATAATAAAAAAAAAAGTATTATAAATTTTATAAAAAAGGAATTGTATTTTTATGTCTTTTAAAGGAAAAAGAGTTGTTGTTACGGGTGCTGCAGGTTTTATTGGCAGTAATTTAACAGATAAATTACTTGAATTAGGCGCTGAAGTTATAGGGATTGATAATCTTTTTAGCGGAAGATTAGATAATTTGGAGGAGGCTTTTAAGAACAAAAACTTTGATTTTCAGAAAGGAGATGTAAGAGATCTGAACTTTCTTTTAGATATCTTTAAAGATATTGATATTATATATCATGAAGCTTCCTTTGT
>JBHLRA010000234.1:0-4094 GCA_048883045.1 Candidatus Thorarchaeota archaeon
ATTTTCACGATTAGTCAATGGTATTTCTCATTTTCCATAGCCTGGCTTATTTATCGAGAAAATCCTTATGTAAATAACTTCTTAATTTATTCCATTATACCTCTTGGAATAATCTTTTTCTATGAATACTTTTTCATATTCCTATATTATGATTATATTCACATAATGCCTTTTTTTCTGGGAATTTATTTGATATGGAAAAAAAAGGAAACTCTTTCTCAAAAATATGCATATTATATTATACCATTGAATATCAGCTGGTTATTATTAGTATATTTTTTTAAATTAGCCTATTATAATGAAGAATTATTAATCTATATAAGGAATGTCCTTATATATTCAGTTCTTTGGATCTTGTTTTCATTTCTTTTAAGAATTAAAAAAGAGAATGAAAATCAGATTAATTAATAGGTGTATTACAATAAGGACAAATTTTAGTATTACTTTTAATTTTTTCTCCACACGCAAAACAAACTGATTTATTATTTCCATAAACTATTTTATCTTTATCCTTCTTAGGATTAGTGGTTGGATACGGATTTGTTTTCTTATTAGACATTTGTTTTTTCTGAATGAGAATTGATTTTAAATAAATTAATATTAAAGTTATTTAAGAAAAAATTGGAGTCCGATCTTTAAACTTGTCAAAGATAACAAAATTTAAGAGTTTGAAATTATTTATTTTATTATAAAATAATAACAAAACGAGAAGAATAAAAGAATATGCCCGGTTCTCATGGTTCCTTAACGAAAGCAGGAAAAGTTAAGATGCAGACTCCGAAAATTGAACGAACTGGAGTAAATGCTAAGAGGAAAAAGCCTCCAAGAATGCGTTTTCGGGAATTATATAACGAGAGAATTATAAAGGGCCGATTTGGTGGCCAACAAGATAGTTTAGGCGCTAAAAGGTCTCAATTCTCAAGATAAAAAACAATATCTTTTTCTAAGTATCAATTCCTATTGTTTTTAGTTGGTTTCTTAATTTCTGACTTTGTTTTAGGTAAAACTGACTTTTTTCACGGTTTAGTTCAAATTCATTATAATAATCAACCATTAATAAATTCCAGCGTATTCCTCTTTTCATATTACTTATTTCCCTTAACCTTATGTGATTTTCAAGATTGCTAAGCAAATAATAGGCTCTTCGAGAATCTTTCTTATAGTGAATATAAAATTCAGATAATTCCAGCATAATGTCTGTTAAAATTTTGATAATTTTCTCATTTTCAAAATTTAAGCCAACTGTATCAAAACCAGCTTTTAAAAATTTTTGAGTGAGCATTAAGTTACCTCGGTTTTTATAATAAATACCACGGAGAAGAAAATATCTAAGTTTTACATATAAATCATCATCGCCAATAAGAAATGCATTTTTAAAGAAAACTTTAGATTCTTCAATATTCTTTTGTTCTTGATAAATTAAACCAATATAAAGATATGCTAAACCAAGGTATTTTTTTTTATTAAATGCAATTTCCTCTTTTTCTAAGAAGGCTATTATAATATTGAAATGATTCAGTGCTTCTTGAAATAACTTTGTTTCATAATTAGAAACTCCAAGTTTATAGTGGAGTTTTATAATATATTTTATTGATATATCACCTGATTTAGCTACTCCCAAAGCATTTTTTAAATAATTAAGTGCAGTATCTTCATGACCTAAAAATTTTACAATTTTTCTTAATTTTAACAATATTGATACGACAATCTTTCGTTGCTGATTTTTATTAAATACAATAAGAGCTTCATTGAGAATATTAGCTGCTTCTTCAAATCTATAATTTTTTATTAATTCCTCAGCTTCAGTATATTGTTTTAGTGATTCAAGTACTTCAAAATTAGTTGGAGGTTTATTAAACAAATCATTATGTATATTAAATAATTCCTTTGTTATTGTGCTTTCATAACTTAAAGCAGAAAAGGGATAATTATTGAAATCTTCAACAAAATCTCGATTTCCATAGAGGAGTTCTTTAGCTGGTCGAAAATTAATAAATTCATTTTGATTTATATTTCCTTTTTGAATAATTTCTATTAGAGAATTTAATATTATACGTGTAAATTGAATCCAATTTTCAACCAATGCTTCTAATCTAAACTCGGGATTATCATTAAATAATTCTTTTAAAATATATGGGGAATAACTATCAAATAAACCCCTAAGATGAATTTTATTATATTCTATGTCTTTAAAATATGTAAAATAACCTTTTTCTAAAATGAAAAATTCATCAAAAGAGCTATTATTTGAAAATAACAAAGTTTCAGGTAATCTAAGCTTTGGAATTCCATAATTAAGCTCCCAAGGGATATTAAAACTAGGTTTTAATGCAATTTTTTGAAGAGACTCCAGAATATTAGTTAATTCATTATTGGAAAAGGCTTTAAATCGATCCCTCTTATTCAGAAGTGAAATTCGTATCCGATTTAACCATGAATTCTCTTTTTCATTCTTTATTAGTTCAGGAATAACAATTTCCAAAAGATTAGCAATTTGAATTTTTTTATCTTCTATAGGAAAATTATGTTCAAGAGTTAAAGATATTGCCAAATTTCTCAATGCTTTCATGAGATAAAGGATTACACCATAAGTATCCTTTTCTAAGTTCCAGAATTGGAATGCTATTGAAAATCGAAAACTAACAACCTCAAACGGGACATTGATTCTAATTGGTAGAGTTATTGGAAATTTAATTGTAAATAGGATTAATTTCTTCTTTTTTAAACTATAACGAAAATAATTTTCAATTGTTCCTTCAATCTTCCATCCATTTTTATCGATAAGTTCTCTTAGATTTTTTATTTCGTTAGAAGAAAGAGGAGAAATTGACATAACAGAGCTGCTCTTAAGTAGTTACTGTTTTCAGAGATATTATATACTCTTATATAACTAATAGTGATAAGAAATATTAAATTTTGTATCATCATTCGAATAAAGATTTTATATTAGAATTTATTTGTAGACATTGTATCTAAAAGAAGGAAAAAAAAGAATAAATCATGGATATTACACAATTTAATAAAGAACTTGCAACTAAAATCGCAATTGCTAAAAGATTTGAAAAAAAGGGTGACATTCAAGCTGCAATTCAAGAATGGATGGAAATATCTGAGATGGCAATTAACTTTTCAAAATCTCCAAAATTAGATGTTTCATTCAAGAACATGATTATAACTAGAACTCAAGGTATTTTCTTACATATTAAAGAATTAAAAGCTAGTAAATCACAAGAAGAAATATATGAGTATGATTTAAAATATCTTGAAGAAGAACCTGAATCTGGAATGTCACCAGAAAAGGGAATTGTTGAAGACATTTTTACTCAAGAGGAACAAGAAAATCAAAAGTCCATAATGGATTCAACAGAAATTAAAAAGTCTAAAATTATTGAAGACTCTGATTTGCCAAAAGGATTTAAAGAAATTCAACCATCTGAAGACTTTACAATAATCACTCCACATGATGAGGATTTTGTTAAAAAACAAAGAGCTATTGCTGAACAAAGTGATTATTTCAAATCACCGAAACAAAGTTCTTCTGAAGAAGATGCTGAACCACCTGATAGGATAGATTTAGAGCAACCTAAAGATGGTAAAAGTCTTATTTGTTTTGCCTGTGGATATGATAAAAATGAACCAAATGCAAAAGTTTGTAAGAATTGTGGAATAAAATTAAATTAAAAGTTCTCATATTTATTCATGTCTTCAAATCTAAATACTCCAAATCTCTCAGTTCTTTTCCGTTTCAATACATATTCCCAGCCCATTCTTGTATCTTTAAAACACAGTTGGGTTCTATATCCTTTCATTAATTCATATAACTTATCTCGATATTGCTCCATTCTTATTTTTATTTGCTTTTCTTTAGGTGCTTTTATAATGTTATATGCGGCGTAAACATAAAATTCAAGATTTTTTAAGCTGAGTTCTTTAACTGCCCTTTTAACCATTGTATGTGTGGCTTGATGATCTACATGATTATTATTATCACTGGGGAGAACAATTCGATCTGCATCCTTTATTATTTCCTTAGTCAAAGCAACTCCTTCATCAATATTATTCATAGCACCTTGGTCATAAAACTTAAAAAAATA
>JBHLRA010000235.1:0-4037 GCA_048883045.1 Candidatus Thorarchaeota archaeon
ATACAGAAAATTATTCTAAAGTTTTGAGAAAATATCCTTTCTCATTATTAGAAATGGATGGTTCATTGGAGATATGGCAGAAAATATATAGCCCTTACATAGATTCAATCGAGAGTAAAATTAATATCTCAAAAAATAATTCAATAAGGATATTTAGAAATCATAATTTTGCATTTGATAATGAATTTCAGCAACGAATTGCTAATTTAATTATAAATGAACATGAAGAAAAGAGTTCTAATTCCGAAAAACAATATGAAAAAATTAGAATCGAAGATCAATATTCTGATGAAGTAGAAAAAGAAAATAGTAATCTAAAAATTACCTTCATTTTTACAAATAATAAAATAAAACCATTAAAATTAATTCAGTTGCTTAAATTAACTGGTGAAGTAGAGAAGTTCACTCAATTACTGCATAAAAAAGAGTTTAAACAGTATTCTAAGATAATCCCTCAAATTATCTTTATATCCTTGTTTGGTTTTGACACTTCAGTAGGAGACTATCTAAGAGATAATCTTCATGGAAAATTAAATAGAAATATATCAATATTAGTCGTCCCGCCTATTGATAATAAATTATGGAATAACTATTTTATAAAAAAATCAAAAGAAGGTAACTATGATTATAAAAACCATAATTCGGGAATTAAATTCGAAGAGTATAATATTTTGAGAAAGAATGGAGCAGCTAATCATTTACAAGTAAAAAAAATGGAGACTTACTATAAGGATTTAAAGAAAACTAAAGAGATCTCAGAATATAATTCTCAAGAGTTAAATAATTGGGCAAATCTCTTGAGTATTAATAATACTCCTACACTATTGGATTTAGAAAACTCAAAAAAGAAAATTAAGAAATTATTAATTGAATAATTTTGAGAATATTCTCTTAAATACCTAATTTTTTTCGATTTGCTTCAATGTGAGACATCATTGCATCAACGGCTTCTTTAGTGTCTGTTTCTACGTGTAAAATACCACCAGTTAAATCCTTACAATCTTTTGTTAAAAGTTTCACTAAGTCAGTACCACCAGTAACAGTGGGTATTGGATTAACGTAAGTATAAAGTCCAAAGGCTAGAGCGAAGATTGCATCTATAGTCGCTTTCTGTTCCATGTATTCTGGTGCCGCGGCTATTACTGGTAAATCTGGAATTGGAACACCACCGAGGGCGGTAGAAATGGCTCCCACTAAATCTGCAACTCTACCAGTATCTGTACATGTCCCATAGCTTAGAACGGGAGGGATTCCTAATTTCTCACATACAGCTTTAAGGCCAGAACCTGCCATTTCTTTTGCTTCTGGTAAACATAATCCTCCAACTTGTAATGCACCGTTCCCACATCCCATTGATAATACTAAAACATCTCTTTTAATTAATTCTTTAGCTATTTCAATAGTATGGACATCTTGACCGTAATCTCTAAGTGTTGTACAAGATATTAATCCTGCAATTCCTCGTATAGTACCATCTTTAATCACATCTAATAAAGGTTCAAGTGTACCTCCAAGTGCTACGAGAATACTTTCACTTGAAAATCCAACTATAGCTTCATTCATGTCTAAGCCTATAACAGGTTCCACATTTGCTCTACGTTCCTTAAAATTATCAATTGCCATTTGAATTAATGTAGCTGCTTGCTTTTCAGCTTTTTCCGGTTTATAATCCACTCTTTCAGTTATACCCTCAAAAGCTACGACTTCTGAAACAGGTATCAACTTAAATTTATACTTCTCAGCATATATCGGGTCAATTGGCATACAACAATTCATATCACAAATAAAAGCATCAATGCAACCACTAGCCAAAATAGCTTCCTGCATAATCCAATTTCCAGTAAATCCATAAAAAACGTCATCCATTTCCCATCTTTGTATCATTTCTTGCCCAGTTTCAATATTTGCTATTACTCTTAATCCTTTAGCACCTACTTCTTTCGCTTTTTGTTGCCATTCAGATTTTCGTGCAAGTTGGACCATTGCAAATCCTAAGAATGGTTCATGCCCATTTGGAAGGATATTCACGTAATCTGGGTCTAATACGCCTAAGTTAACTCTCATTCTATGGGGTTTAGGAACATTAAACAAAATATCTTGAATGAATTCATTTACGATTTGACTTTGATAAGCCATTGCTATCCCTAGTCTCATTGCTTTAAGTGCTAAACTTGCATAATATCCATCTACGTTTGTAAGACACGAACTTGTTGAGAACATCATTTCACCGTATAATCCACCTGGAAAAATACCCAATTTTTTCCAAATTTCTTGCCTTTCCGGAGGCGCGAGTTTTTCAACAATTTTACTTTGCTCATCGTAAGGTATATTAAAGTCATCTTTCACAAAATAATATAAATTGAGTGCAATATCTTTATCTGAACCAGAAGTATCTAAACCAAGACGCTCAGCAAAACTTTTTAATTTCTCAGGTTCAGCAATTTTAAATGGTGTTTTCCCTTCTACTGTAGCTTTTAGTGTTTTTAAAGTTGTTTCTGTATGATAATGATATGTTGAAGCACCCATAACATTTCTAAGAAGCATCATGCGCATTGCCATACCGTCTGCTGTGATTCCACATACACCACGCTTATCTATTGATGAATCAGCTCTACAAGGACCATTAGAACACAAATCACAACGTGCACCTTTTAAACAAAATGGACATCGTTTATCTGGGTCACCTCCAAATCCTTGTGCTACAAAACGATCCCAGATGTTATTCATGCCATCTTTTTTAAGTCGTTCATATACTTTTTGAACTGATTTATGATAAGAAATCCTTTTATTTTCCATAAATTACCACTTTTTTCAAATTTTATAAAATTGTCGTATTTAAAAAATAATTAGATTTGATATAAGTTTATTTTTGAACATGTTCATTTAGTTGATCTTTCTAGATTGTATTCTATAATAAAAACTTTAAAATAAGATGTTAAAACTAGTTATTCTATGAAAGTAGTAATTATAGGGAACAATGTTTCTGGGACATTTACCGCCCAAAATTTAAGATCTCTTAATGATGAAGTTGAAATAGATATCTACACTCAAGAAGAATATCCTTATTATACAAGAATCAATTTGCCAGAATTAATTTCGGAAAAAAAAACTATTGATGATTTAATCGTTTTTAACGATGATTGGTATAAAAATAAGAGATTAAATCTTTATCTTGACAAGAGAATTAATAAAATTAATCCAGACAATAAAATAATTCAAATTGATGGAGATAAAGAGCTAATTCATTATGATAAACTTATCTTAGCTCTGGGAAGTACTCCTAACATTCCTCCGATTAAAAATGCTGTTGAGATGGAAGGTAAAAAACAAGGATTATTTACATTAAGAAGTATTGATGATGCATTAGACATAAAGAATTTTATTAAAAGTAAAAATGCTAAGAAAGCAATCATAATTGGTGGAGGTTTACTTGGATTAGAATTAGCAAATCAAATAAATGAAAGTAATTTAAATACAACCGTAGTAGAATTCTTTCCCCGTTTATTACCAAGACAGCTTGATGAGGAATGTGCTAGTATGTTAAAAGAAGAAATCGAAAATCGAGGAATTCAAGTTATTTTAGATGCAGTTACCGAAGAAATTCAAGGTAATGGTGTAGTTACCGGAATTAAATTAAAAGATGGGCGTATAATTGATACGAATATAGTTTTGATTCAAGCAGGAATTAAACCAACAATAGATTTGGCTAAGGAAGCAAATATACAAACAAATAGAGGAATAATAGTAAATGAATTTTTAGAAACCAGTGAAAAAGATATATATGCTGTTGGTGATTGTATCGAATATAAAAATCAAATTTGGGGTATTATTCCAGCTTGTATGGAACAATCGAAAATAGTTGCAGCCTCTGTACTAGGTCTAAAAGAAGTAGATTATAAAGGTACTACACCAAAAAATACACTTAAAATAGTTGGATTAGAATTAACTTCAATAGGAACTATAGATCCTACTAAAGAAGAAGGTGGTGCATGGGAAATCTTAAAAAAAGCTGATAAAAAGGATTGTTGTTATCAGAA
>JBHLRA010000236.1:0-4014 GCA_048883045.1 Candidatus Thorarchaeota archaeon
TGCAAGAAGTTCCTTTTCCTCCTTATGAAGTATTAGAAGTACATAAAGCCACAACAGCTTACCGTAGATCACCATATTCTCTTGTTGGTAATGGCTTCTTTTGTATTGGTGACAGTGCTTGTATGTCGAAATCTTTTAGTGGTGAAGCAATCGAATCTTCGTGGAATGTGAGTCTTATAGCTACTGATGTGATTCATGCTACTTTAGAGAATAATTTAGAGTTAAGTAGAGAGAATTTATGGCCTATAAATGTACGCTTTTTTAGAAATCGAGGTGCAAAGCTTGCAGCATTATTAGCTCAAATTCCGGGAGCTGCAAATACTACAAAAAAAGATGTAATTTATCTGTTTAAAAAAAATTTTATATTTAGTGGTCGCGATTTCACTTCAATGTGGGAAAATCTTGAATTAGAAATAAGTTTGGGAAGAATGCTAAAGATAATTGGTTTATTTCTTTGGGGTCTTATAACACGTCAGTTTTCCAAAAAAGCACTAGGAACAATGCTAAAATATATGAAAATTTCTGGAAGAATTAGAGCGCATTATGAAAATTTTCCTGAAGATCCAAAAGATTTTAGTGAGTGGTCAGAAAAAGCAAATGAACTGTGGAGTCACGTTGAAAAAATGAAATTTACTCTTGCTTAGTAAACTATTTTAATTATAACCGCTATAGCAATATTTCTGATGAAGAGTTATACAATTCACACAAAATGTCTCTCCACATAACACACATACAATTTCTTCATTATTATCTATATTTAAACTCTTTATACAGCGATTACAATGTCGATATCTGACAGCAAAAGAATCTCTGGCTTTTTGGAACTTTCGCTTTTTTATTTTATACATTAAATTTGACATTATTAATGGATTTGTAAAAAACAATTTAAAGTCAGATAAAAAGATCTAAGATTACATATTGAAATTAATTTACAATAAATTCTGCATTATAGAATTGTTATTTTTACCTTAATTCCTCAACTAAATCAAGAAATCCTGTATATGGTATAGCAGTCCAGCTTTCTGCAAATATAGCTCCTGCTGATCGAGATAATAGTGAAACTTTTGCCGCTTCTTTTTCATTTTTCACTTCAAATATATCAATAAAATCATAACGCCCTAAAATGGCATAATGTGCAATCCATTTAATATCAGGAACTTTTTCTCTTACCAGATTTAACCAATTTTCTCCTTGTTCTTTTCGTTTTTCTACTAAATCAGGATTTTGAAGTTTAGTAGCGAGTATATATATTGGCATGAAGAAAAGTATTACAATTGAAAATTTAAATCTTATTTAAGCTATTAAATTTTAAAGCCTTATTTTTAATTTACAGAAATTTATAAAGTTCTATTCTCCTACTTTTTCAATCATAGATCTCGTTATTGATTCAAATATTTTCTTTTATTTTTTTTTATTATATATAAAAAGATTTTTTATTAGAATTATTTCTTAATTTTTATTGGCGTAAATTCTCTTATCATTCTGGAAATAAAGGTCTAAACCCATTTTTTCTCGCCATATCAATTATCTTGTTCTGTTGATCATCGTTCAGTTTCTGATATTTTTCGGCAGCATTTAATACTAAATCCCAGAGTCTCACATCACATGGTAAAGAGTAGGTTGTGACTCCTTCTTGCGATAATGTAAACCAAACTGCTTGCTCGACTAATTCTCGATCATCAAAAGGCTCATACCAAGTTCTATATATAGGTGCTTTTATCCATCGACCCTTAGAAATCGCTTTAATGGCAGTTACTCCTATATTTTTTTCTTGAGCAATTTGAAGAATATTTCTGTAATCATTTTCTGGAGAAGGGTTTACAAGAGCTGCAACATAAACTGGTAATAAAATTGTGTCAAAATCATCTGACGTCTCAAGTGCTTTCTGGAGTAACCTCACATCATTATGAACCGTAATACCTATATGTTTTATCAAACCCACTTCTTTTGCTTCTTTAAAAGTTTCCATTGCACCATTAGGACCTAAAATTTGATTTAATTCATCTACTGACGAAACTGCATGGAATTGGTATAAATCAAAATAAGTAGTGCCCAGTTTTTCAAGAGATCTGTTTAATTGTCTCCATGCTCCTTTCTTATTTCTTTTTAAAGTTTTTACAGCTAAAAAAAATTTATTCCTATGTTTTTGTATCCAGGGATTAAGTCGAATTTCTGCATTCCCATAAGTTGGGGCAACATCAATCATATTAATGCCATGATCTAATACAAGCTGAATAGCTTTATCAGCTTCATTTTGATCAACATATCCGAGCCCACATCCCCCCATTGTGATTATAGAAACCTTTGCTCCGGTTTTTCCAAAAATCCGAGTTTGCATATTTCACCACTTTAGTTAGATTTACTAAACTTAGAAAATGTAAATAACTTAAAAAATTAAGAACTTTTTTCCACTCGCGCTAATTCTGCTTTTTTATCCATAATCGCCATATAGGTCTCTTTAGTATTTTTAGGTGGGGTAATTTCTTCTTCTTTTTTATGAAGTTTTAAAGCTTCAGATGTGCAAGTAGGAACACAAACGCCACATCCTATACATCTTGCTTTATCGACATGAGCTATGTTATCTTCAACATGTATAGCATTCATATTACATCTATCTTCACAAATTCCACATGCTACACACAGATCTTCATCAACAGTAGCATAAAAGTTAGTTGCAAAGAATTGAGCTGGTTCTGGTAGTTTGTTTTGGTTGACAAGAATTCCACAACAACATCCACAACATGTACATATGCTCATTGGTCTGATAGAATTACCAGGCTGTATAACTAAACCGTCTTCTTCCGCTTTTCTTAGAATTTTTAGAGCCTCTTCTTTAGAAATTTCTCTACCTAAACCTTTTTTGATATATGTTTCTGCAAATGAGCGAAATGCGAAACAAGATTCCCTGAGATCTGTCTTTTTACAAGGATCTCCGACAAGATCTTTTGCTTGCCGGCATATACATTCTTGAATTGATATTGGTTCTCCAATATTTTCAATCATCGTTCTTAACTCATCATATGTTGATATATTTTGCTCATATGGAATGCTTTCTTCTATTGGAATTGTACGCACTTGGGGAATTCCTGTCTTATTAAACTCATGAATAAATGCTTCTTCAAAATATTGCATAAAGTCATTATAGAGATCTTCAGTGAGACGATTTAATTGGAATTCATAAAATCCAATTACCAATGGAGCATTTGCATAATATTTAATTATTTCATCTCCTTCTTTAGTTGAGCCAAAATGTATAAGCCCTTCTTCCTCCATCTTATCCAATTCTTGCTCTAACTCTTCAATCGTAATCCCGGTTTTTTTAACCTTCCTATATATCTTTTTTAAAACCATAGGTTGGAAACCTAAGTTCAATGCCAGATCAGCCTGTTTTGGAGTAAATAGATGTTTTAGAAGTCGTAACTCAACTCCAGACTCTGTTGCGGGGAATCCAATAGGTAAATTATCTAAATGTTTCTGTAAGGCTCTATAGATATCTAAATCCTCTTTATTCATATTCATCTATTATATTCAAATCTTTATGAAATTGATCATTATATAGAATAAATTTTCAAATTTTATTTTCCAACTTTACAAGTTCAGATTCAACTTTGTCTAATCCTTATAAATTTACTCTTTTCTTACAATATTAATAGAAGGATTGTGATTATTTCCTCTGTATAAGAATACCCAATGTTTATTTAATTAGAAATCCTCTAAATATTGAAATTGTTCCAAGGTCAATTATAATTAAAGCAATAATCTCAATTATAATTGATCTGAGGAAACCTCCTATTAGATTAACGAACATCCCTATAATAGCGAAAATAATTCCAATAAAAAACCATTGTACTCGTTTTTTAGTTTGATCTTCGATTTTTTTAGTTATTATAGCATATTTATATACAACATAAATAGACAATGCTGTTCTTATTAGAGTTATAATAATAAGCCATTCAGTAGGAGTGTTCGTATCAACAATTTGGTCGTCATATCTATCCATATCTAATTCTGGTA
>JBHLRA010000237.1:0-4006 GCA_048883045.1 Candidatus Thorarchaeota archaeon
TTATTTTAATATTTTAAAAAAGTATTTTTTGAACATTCTGTTCAGAGATTTGAACAATTCAAAATTATATTATAATTTTTTATAAGAACGGGCTTGTTTAAACAGAGAAAGTTAAAAAGTTTAATAGTCGAATATATGGATTCAATTTAATTCCTTTCTAAATAAAATATCTAAGTTAGAAGGATAGAAAAATCAATAAAGATAAAAAAAGACTTAGAAAATTATGAAGGGTCTTTTCTATTCGATAGGAATAACGATTGAATAATTTTCTTTTATTAGATTAAAGACAATATCAGTTTTAACATCATTAACTTGTGGTAAAGGTTTTTTTAGATTCATTTTTATTCAATAAATTTAAAACATATTAAAAATGAAAATGCTTAAGAGACTCAATCTTATATAAATATTAAAAATATGCCAGAAGAACCTCTTATAATTCAGATTAAAGAGCTAAAATCAGAAATACTGTTAAAGAATAAAGAAATAAGTGAATATCTCGATAAAATCGATTACCTCGAAAATATCATCATGGAGATTGAAGCATCTTCATTTGAAAAATCTGATAATGGATCTTCACTATTAAATATCCAATCAAAGTTTATGGAAAGAGAAAATCAAGAATTAAAAAAAAAATTGAGTTTTTTACGATTAGAAAATGTAAAGCTTAAACAGGAATTAGAGAAGGTTAGGAAAGAACAATTGATTGACTCATCATTAATACAAATTGTCGATGCTAAATCATATTCACCTTCAAAGTCTTCTGCAACTGAAGAATTCAAAATTGAAGAAGATGAAATAACTCAAAAAGAACAATTTAAAGATATACAATTAAAGTGCCCCGAATGTGAAACATCCAAGAAGATGAAAATCCCTGCAAAAATCATAAATCAGGGTAATTTAATAACAACTATTAATATTCCTAAGGGAATGATTTGTGAACATTCATTCCAAGTTTTTCTTGATAAATATCTTAATGTTAAAAGGTACCAGGTAGTAGATTTCGATTTTCCTCAATTGGAGTATTATGAAAGTCAAATTGTACAAGATACAGAGAATCTAACTAATTTTGTTCCTTTAAACTTTTCTCAAGGTTTGATTAATTTGTTAAGAAATAGTATAAATAATATAGAAATCTTAGGTGCTGTTATTTTTACGCGGGAAGGAAAAGTGAAATATGCTTCAATCCCATCTGATATACTATTTAATATAATCAAAGAGTTTGAAGTTAGAAAGGAGAAACAGTTACAAGATATCGCTAAAATGTTCCTTGAATTAAATGATCATAAAAAAATATGTTCAGAATATATTGAAGTTCAAAATACAGAATTTATTTTAGTTTTGATACTGTCAAAAAAAGTGAATTTTGGAATGGCTAATATGATATTTAGAGACATTAAGAAAAAAATTAAAAGTATTTCCTCAAAATCAAAGTAATGGGGATATGTAAAGATTTCCTCCAATTATATTTGAGATTATAGCGTTAAATTCTTTTTGATAATCTTCTGATTTTTGCAGTCTTTGGAGAAATGATTTACTTTTATCATAATATTTTTTTGAATATTCTGTTTTTAGTGGGACTATTTTTATCATTGATGGAAGGAGTAATAAGGTTAAAATTTCTAATGAATAAAAATAATACTTTTCTAGATAAGATTTCATAGTTGTAATTAATTTTTTAATAGTTTTAATGGGCTCATTACTTTTTAGAACTAAAAAGGTATTATTTACGCCCCCTAAATTTAACTTTTCATAGAAATAATTAGGAATTACTTGCTCATTCATGATTTTTAGGTACAAATCGGCCATTTCCTTAATTGAAAGAATTGATTCACCAATCTTTAGTAGATTATACTTATATTCATTGTTTCCATTTATTAAATAAAGTTCTGGAATGCCTTCAAATTCTACCTTTTGAAAAAGATCATTTAATTTAAGATAATTAAGTAGTTTATTTGAAAATATGTCTTGCATTGTTTCATTACTAGGATTATCTATAGCATTGTATAAATTGCGCTGCAAAAATAAGTCTAAATTGTCAAATTCCTCATTCTCTTCAAAAATAATACCTAGTATACCTTCTTTTTGAGTTCTTCGATCAAGATTACCAGTGAAACATGAAACACTGCGATAATTCTCAAATTTTATGTCTATATGAGATGAAGAGTCAAATCCAGCATGAGACATGTATAATTTTGAAATGAATTCTTTACTTAGATTTACTGGATTTTTATAAAAAGAACATTTGATTTCTGGTCCTCTTATCTCATCATGTATTAATAAAAATACTCCTTGTGGCATTTTTTAGATCTACCTCTTATTCTACCCATAATTCTCTAATTTGTTTTGCAACTTGCTTCCCTACCGTTTCAACTTCTTTTATGGTTTCATTATTAAAAGCGGTGGAGTTTAGAATAATTACAAGCATTAAATCTTCAGTAATATCTGTTAATAACAAATAATTGGATGTAGTTTTTAACCTAAATTCTTTAAAATTTGCTAATCTCATACTTTTTGTTACTCTATCACACGTTAATATTAATAATGAAATCATTCCAATAACTACATCCTCATCAGATCCGTTTACAGTTGAACCACACGCAAGCCCGCTTGACTTTTCAATTAAGAGTGCGTCTTCTACACCTTTTTGGCCCTTCAATTCCTTCAATATTGATTTAATGAATATTGTTTTAGGGGAAATATCTCTAATTATTCCGCTCCATGCTGTGAATAAGGATTCATCAAATACAGAGGTTCCATGAAAAATTATATCAGATGATATATTTTGTGATAATAAATTTTTAAGGTATGGAATCACTGCATTTTTATCATGTATAAGATCCATTTTATGAAGAAAAACATGGACTTTAGCAGTTTGATTAAATAAAAGTATTTGATTTACACTCCATTCTAATTCTATTCGAGCATTTTCAAACCGGTCAACATCCGATGCATCAACTATATATAACAGAACAGAAACTTTTTGAAATATATTTTTTCTTAATGGTCCGTGATATTCATCTAGATATTGTTGTTGTCCGCCTAAATCCCATATCATTGGCTTTGTCATAGCCCCAACTTCATACTTTCTATAATCTATTCCCTTTGTTGCAGTTGAATGCATTAATTCCCAGGGCTTTTTGCCTTCAAATACCCGTTCATAAATACAAGTCTTCCCAGCATTAGATAGCCCCATCAAAACTATTTTTTTTATATCTTCTGATGGTTTTTTCCTGAATTCTCCAATAATCTCAGATACAGTGCCTTCAATGAAAGTAATGTCATCTGCGGGAGCTAATTCAGCTAATTCTTCCTTTATAATCCATGTTAACCTATTAGCTGGAACATTCAAATTTTTGCTTTCAAAAAAGACTTGAAGAGCATTTATTATTTGTCCTTCATCTATACTAGTTCTTTCAAAAACTAATTCATTTCTATACCATATACTAATATTAAGTCTTCCATCTCTAGCACTTGTAATACCTAAATGGTATAAAGTTCCAGGAATTTTTTTCATATAAACTCGCTTTTAATTAATTTATTTTAAATTTTTCAGACACTCTTCTTTTTTATGTTTAAATTCTTCAATATTACCTATTTCTTCTTCTTTTCCTAATTGTACCAATAATTGAGATATTTTTTCACATTTTTCATATAATTGTGCAGCGATCTCAAATATATTCTTTTCTATTAATAATCTTGCTTTTTGATTTAGTTCATATCTATAATTTTCTAAATCTACAAAATTTAAATTATTTTGGAAGTTATTAATTAATTCTGACTGGTAAAAACTTGCAGATTCTGGATCTCTTAACTTTTTTGATATATTAATTATCTCATAATACAAATCAAATATTTCTACAGTATCCTCCTCAATTTTTGTTTGTGCCAATAAATTTAATCTTTTTTCACGTTCTTCTATTAATCCTTCAATTCCAGAAATCAATTCCGAAAAGAGTTTTGCTTCTTCTTTTCTCCCTAAATTTATAAGCATATCTCGTCCGTGCTT
>JBHLRA010000238.1:0-3963 GCA_048883045.1 Candidatus Thorarchaeota archaeon
TATTATTCAAGGTAAAAATGAATATATTTCTACAGTTATTTGTAATTTTTTGTTTTGGCATTGTAATTGTAGCGCTATTTCGTGAAAAAACCGACTTTTTGACTTATAGTGTATTAGCTATGCTTGGTGCAGCAACTGCAACATTTCTTTTCTCACCAACTCCTTTTACAATTGAAGAATTCATTTTAGCTATAGATTGGCCTGTGATTTTTTTCTTAATATCTGTTTTTACAATAGTAGTTATATTAGAGGAACAATTGATTTTTCAAGAAATTGCCTCAAGAATTACTAAAAAGTTCCACACTAATACCAGAAGGTTTTTTTGGGTGATTTGTTTAATTTCGACTTTAAGTGCTGCTTTTATTGAAGATGTTTCTGTGGCAGTTATCTTTATACCAATGATAATAATCACGAGTGAAAAAATGAAAATAAATCCTACTCCAATATTACTAGGAATGACTATCTGCATTAATCTTGCTGCTACTCTTACTCCGTTTGGTTCAGCACAAAATATTTTAATAGCAAGTAGATTTACACTTACAACAACATGGTTTTTCGCAAGTCTTTCAATTTATTTTATTTTAACCACCTTTCTGACTTTATTTCTTTTAGATTATTTTATTCTCAAAAAACACATGAAAGAAATTTGGATACCTCATTGTACCGATTATAATGAACCTTTAGAAACAGAGCATATAGAAGAACATGAACTAATAATATTAGAGGAATCAATTAATCCAAAAGTCTTTTATCGAAATTTAGGAGCTTTATTTATCTTTTTCATCATGTTAATTATTATTCCTGATATTTTATTTGTAGGCCTTCTTGGAATGCTTTTATTCGTTTTTGTCAATCCTAGGAGAAGTGAGTCTGGGAAAAAAAAACCAGATATTTCATATTACTTCAAAAAAGTTGATTTCAAATTGCCATTCTTCTTTATAAGTTTATTTGTATTAGTGTTTTGTTTTGAAAAAGTGGGAATTATTGCCATAATAGAAAGTTTTATAATACAAATAGCACCTACTGATCTATTTTTACTATGTGTTTTAATATTGGTAATTTCATCTATTCTCTCAGCTTTTCTAGATAATGTTCCTGTTACAGTTCTTTTCATACCTGTAATTCAAGTTTTAATAGGTTCAGGTTTTTCTTCCGTTCCCTTGTTAATCGCATTTATTTTAGGGATTAATTTAGGTGGAAATTTCTTACCACAAGGAAGCGCTGCCGATATGATGACATTGGAACTTTCAACCAGATATTGCGTTGAAGGAATGAACTATAAAAAATTATTAAAGGTTGGAGGAATTTTTGCAGCATTACATATAATTCTAGGAATATTATACCTCGCAGTTATCATTTTTATATTCTTTTAGAAAGGAGATAATATGGACAAAAAGAAAGCGGTTATATTGGATAGAGATGGCACATTGATTGAAGACAAAAATTATACTTATAAAGTAGAAGACTTTGAATTATTAGATGGAGTAATTGAAGGTTTAAAATTACTTCAGAAATATTATCTGTTTTTTATTGTAACAAATCAATCTGGAATAGGTAGAGGTTATTATTCAATACAGGATTTTCAAAATTTCAACAATCATTTAATAAATGTTTTAAAAGAACAAAATATTGAGATTGTTAAAACTTTCTTCTGTCCACATGTAAAGGAAGAAAATTGTGAATGTAGGAAGCCTAAAACAAAATTTATTGATGATATCATTAAAGAATTTAACATAGATATTAATAAATCTTGGATGATTGGTGATCATCCTTCAGATATCCAATTTGGGATAAATGCAGGTTGTAGAACAATTTTTCTCACAACAGGACATGGATTTAGGCATTTAGATGATCTTAATTCCCTTGGAATAAAACCAACAATCATCCGGGAGAATTTTTTAGAAGCTGTTAAAGATATCTTAGAATTTCTATAAATCTTACTTCTTATAAGCGATTAATATAAAAGTATAAAAAATTAATAATCTATTATATTAGAAATAAGAATATATTTGAAATATGTCCCTGTTCTTCAAAAAATTAAATAATGCTGATATGTGGGATAAAATTCAAAAATTAAGAGAACTCATTAAAGCAGAAAAATACTTTAAGAAAAGAACATGCTGGAATTGTAGTAAAGAGCTGAATATTTATGATTTTTTAAGTGATAATGTTGATTTTACTCCTGAATATATTTTAAAACTATGGCAGACCTCAATTTTAGAATTTCATTGTTGTGAATGCTTCAGATATCTTAAAATTCACGAATTAAAGAGTATTGAGAGAGAATTAAGTGAAAGGAAATGTTTATTATGTGGAACTCCAATGGATATTTACAAATTTAGTAAATTTCACAACTATCTAAAGATATATGAAATAAAAAACCTGTGGCTAGATCCCAATTTCAAGGTATTTTGTAATAATTTATGCCAACGTAAATATTATAAAATATACTATGACTTTCTTAAAAGAAAAAAATTGAAAAAGCAAAAAGAGTTGAAGAATAAAGAATAAAAAGAATTTTTTTGGAATTTAATTAGTTTCTCTTTTTTCCAAGAAAAGGCATAGCATGTTCATACTTTTTCGTAACAAACCGTGAAATGACAATTCTTTGAATCTCACTCGTACCTTCATAGATTTGGTAAAGTTTTGCATCCCTAAATAATTTTTCAACAGGATATGTTCTTAAATAACCGTAACCACCAAAAATTTGAACCGCTTCTGTTGTTACATTCATAGCAACATCTGAGGCAAAAGCTTTAGCAATAGAGGAACTTAAATTATTATCCATTCCTTGATCAGCTTCCCAAGCGGCTTTGTATGTTAATAAACGTGCAGCTTCAATATCTTTGTACATATTAGCTATCTTTTCTTGAATTACTTGATAATTCCCAATTGGTCTTCCAAAAGCTTCTCTTTTTTGAGCGTAATCAATTGAATATTCCATAGCAGAACGAGCACATCCAATTGCAAATGCACCAATAGCAGGACGAGTGTGAGCAAATGTTTGCATAGCTAAAACAAATCCCCTTCCAGGTTTGGCTAGAACATTTTCTTTAGGTATTTTCACATCTTTTAAACCAACTGAGACAGTATTTGATGATCTTTGACCTAATTTGGGGATATGTTTGCCTAATTTAACTCCTTCGCTTTTTGTATCTACGATAAATGCTGCGATCCCTTTATGCTTTTGTTCGGGATCTACCGTAGCAAATATGGTAATATAATCAGCATATCCTCCATTCGTGATCCAAAACTTATTTCCATTTAAAATATATTCATCCCCATCTTTTTCTGCTTTACATTTCATTCCTGCAACATCAGATCCCATCGTTGGTTCAGAAGTTGCAAATGCAATTAATTTGAACTCATTAACTAATTCACCCAAAATTCTTTGTTTTTGTTCTTCGTTTCCACCAATAACAATTGGTTCAGCACCGAGATTATTATCAAAGATTGAAGTTGCAATTCCCGGACATGCGGATGATATTTCTTCAACAACGAGACAGGAACTCAATAATCCAAGACCTGGACCTCCATATTTCTTAGGGATTCCTAAATTTAATAATCCTTCTTCCCAAGCTTTTTTGATAACTGGTAAGGGAAATTCTTCTGATTCATCATATTTTCTTGCGACTGGCAAAACTTCATTAATAGCAAACTCTCTTGCTTTTTTTTGTAAAACTTTTTGTTCTTCGGTTAGCATAAAATCCATTTTTATTACCTCTCTTAGCCCATTTTTTCTATTAATTTGTCTACAATTTCTTTAAAATCTAAATCTTCTGGTCTTGGAACAAACTTAATTTCTATTGTATCTTCCATTACATCAATTTTAGCAGCTTTCATCATTTCCACTATTTCTTTTACAGCACCTCCACCCCAACCAAATGAGCCAAAAGCTAATCCAACTTTATTCATAGGTTTTAATCCCTTTTGATAAGATAAATATTCTGCTACAGTTGGATA
>JBHLRA010000239.1:0-3950 GCA_048883045.1 Candidatus Thorarchaeota archaeon
GTCAATATTATTAGAATGTTAATTCAGATTGATCTATATTATATAGGGTATGATTGGGAAGATATACACTATTCAATTAGTGCTGCATCTTCATTTATAGCAGCGATAATTGTCCTATTAATGCATAAATGGACTCCTGAATTTATTTTATCAATAATTTATACTGGAACCCTCATAAGCGAACCTGTAAAGCAGAAACGAAAAGAAAAAGTAAAAGAAATGGTAAAAAAATCCAATAAAGTTGAATTGAATACAATGCGTAAAATTTTGAGGATGGATAAGAAAAATTATTTGCATGAAATTACCCTTTGGGCAGAAGAATTAGGTTTTTTAATTGAGGGAGAATATTTAAAAATTCCAGAAGAAAAATTATCCCACTTTATTAAATTATTAATGTTAGATAAGCCCTTTAAACAAGATAATTAGATTATAATAACTTCTTTTCATTATATAATTATAAAAACTAGATGATTTTGGCAAGAATATGTTAAATTTTGAATTAGAACAAAAAGTAATCCAAATAGGTAATACAAAGTTTGGTGGGCAACCAGGAGAAAATCCAATAGTTATGATTGGAACTGTTTTTTATGCAAATCATGCAGCATTATTGGATGAAAAAACTGGAAAAATTGATGAAAATCTTGTGGAAAAAGAGTTAAATGATTTTATAGAATTAATAGAAAATACTCAATTACAAGGAGCTATTGATGTCGTAGGATCTTATCCAGAAGCACTTGTTAAGGAATGTGAATTTATTGCTGATATCGTCCAATATCCATTTTTAGTAGATGGATTGAATGATTCTTCAAGAATTCCTGCGATGGAAAAGCTTCAAGAAATAGGTTTATTGAATAGAGCAATTCTAAACAGTATTGATGAAAATACCTCTGATGAGAATTTAAACCGTTTAAAAGAGATTGGCGTAAAAAATGCTGTACTTCTAACATTTGGGAATAAATACATTTTTCCGAAACAGAAATTACAATTTTTGAAAGAAGTATTGATCCCTAAAGCTCAAAAGGCAGATATTGAAAATTGTATTGTTGATACAGCAGTATTAGATTTACCCTCAATATCAATAAATTTTGAAACTAGTGGATTAGTCAAAAAAGAAATTGGATTACCTGTAGGATTTGCTCCTGCTAATGCGATATATGGATGGAGATTTGCTAAAAAATATGGTGAAACTGCTAGATGTGGTGCTATAGCATCAATTATGACATATTGTGCGTGTGCCCCTAGCGATTTTATTCTTTTTGGTCCAATGAAATTTGCAAAATGTGTTATACCTGCAATTTCTTTAATCTCTGGAGTAAATGGTTATTATCGAAAAAGGATCTTGAGAAAAAAGATAAATGAGAGAACACCGCTGAAGGTAATTTTCTAGGCAATATACCGTAGAAGTAAATCTTGTGTGTATTTTAAGAAACTTGGCAATTCTAGGTTAATTTTTTCCTTATTTTTTTCATTTTCTACTAAAAATAAAAGGAACATTTGTTCTTCTTCAATCTGAACTCTTTTAATTAGAATTATTGTATTCGATACTTTGAAAACAGCTTCATTTTGAGTTAATGCTTTAAATTTGGTAAATATATTATAAAGAACTGTGAACTGAGGAGCTGAAACTTCGAATACATTCATTACTTCTGATTTAGGTATTTGTGTTATTTCCATAGCATCTTTACTATAATAATCTGCTAGTACTAGACCATCAATACTTAATAGAAGAGTTAAATGAGAATTTGTTTCCAAAGAAAAATTTTTAAGATTATGAGTAATTAAATCTCTATTCGGACTTAATTTTGAAACACCTGAAGAAAATGCTCGCAAAATTGTAAAGATTTGAAATATGCTTGTAGTATACATTTCAAGCGGTACTTCGTCATCGATTTTTTCTAATTCTTTCTGAATAAATTCAATATTATCTTTTATTTCTACTGTATTTAAAACATCCTCATCTCCTTTGGATAAAATGTACACTATTGGTGTATTTTGATTAAAATCTCTCATAACATTTTTTAAACTTTGAAGATATTCAATGCTTTCACCGAATCGAGCTTTATCTTTAATGTCAATAAAATAAAACAAAAGATCTGCTTCATAAAGATATATTTCAGCTTTGTCAATGTATTTCTCTCTAAAGTGTCTCTGGCCTCCAAGGTCCCATAAGAAAATAGTTGCTCCTAATGCTTCAATAGATTTTATACTCGCTCCTGCTGTGGGTTTTAGACCTATTAATTTACTATATTTACGGTCTACGGAAAGTAAAAAACTAGTTTTACCAGAATTATCTAATCCAGCAAATAAGATCTTCATCTTCCTATGAGAAGTGATAGGGGTTGAAGGTTCTTTCTCGATTTCTATTAGATCCATTAATAGATTATGAAAAAATTTTTCAACATTTTCACGAGGAGGATAGGAATCCTTTAGCTTTTTATCAAAATTTTTAAAAAATTCAGTAACTACAGGTTTAATTCTATTTATGTTATTATACAAGAAACTACGGCTTTTTTCTTCAGCTAATATCGAAAATGAGGTAGGAATAGGATTATCTTTAGAATCTGTCCTGATGAAATGGAAGTATGTGAGAGAAGTAGTGTCAAAATCTGGGTATGGTAAAATAGCAAAATATTGAACTTTTGATAAATCTTTTTGTTCCTGAACTATTTTGTCACTAATAAAAAGGCTTAAGTTTTTTATGGAAATTTGTGTTATATCTCTATATGTTAAAATAAGTCCTTCTTGGATCTTCGAATCTTTATTAATTTCCTCTAATTCTTTCTCAGTCACATAATTAGGAAAACAATAAATTGGAGTTGGGCCAAGTTCTCCAAAAACACTGAATACAAAACCCTTAATGATTGAAGATTTGAGTAATTCTTCCATTATCTTTTTAATTTATTTTTTATTTTAAGTTTATCACTTCTTAATTTATTTTAAGCAAATTTAATTATTAATAGGTTTATATTTAAATCATAAATGTTGCTTAAAAAAATCGCAGATTGCATTAAAAACAATCAATATATCATAGAGAAAAAAGAGATAAACCCTATTGTACAATATATTGATAAAAATTCTTTTAAAAGTAGTAAAATTTATAAGGATATTGGGGAAGATTCTGCTGCAATTAAGGGTAATGAGAAATTCATTTTAATTACTACTGATAGAATAAGAACAGAATTTATCGAAAAATTTCCTTTTGGAGCTGGATTTAGCTCTATTCTAGTTAGTGTTGATGATATTTATGCCTGTGGGGGTAAACCATTAGCCTCAACTATTATTATCTCTGTTAAAGATCCAAATGTTTGTAATGAACTTTTAAAAGGAATATGTGAAGGATCAAAAAAATTTCGTGTTCCTATTATAAGGGGTCATACGAATGTTCACAGTAAATGTTATGAACTAAGTTCTACAATGATTGGTGAAATCAACAGAGAAGATTATATCTCGGCGGGGAATGCTCAAATAAACGATAAAATTATATTGGTTGTTGATTTTGATGGGAAAGTAGGAAAAGCTAATAAACTATATTATGATACTACAACCTTCAAGACATCAGATGAAGTTTTAAATAAGAGAAAAGCGATGAATATGATCGCCAATACACATTTAGTTAATGCCTCAAAAGACGTGTCAAATGGAGGGATATTTGGGACTTTATTACAAATGATTAAATATTCTAAAGTAGGAGCTAATGTGAACATTAACAAAATAAAAATACCTCCAAACTTAGTTGAACAAAATTATAATATGGAAATGTTCATAAAAATGTATTTAACGACTTCCTACATTCTTACTACTTCTAAAAGTAATTGCGATAAAACAATACGTCTTTTTAAAGAATATGGATTGGATGCTCGAGTTATAGGTAATATTATTGAAGAAAAAAATCTTCTGAGAATAAATGATGGTTATGAAACCATTGATGTAATAAGATTTTAAGAATATTT
>JBHLRA010000240.1:0-3916 GCA_048883045.1 Candidatus Thorarchaeota archaeon
AATTCTCTTAACACTCCTAATTTAGATAAACTTGCTGAAAATGGAGTACGATTTACAAATTATTTTTGTACTGCTCCTCAATGCAGTCCAAGTCGAGGTGGAATTCAAACTTCTTTATATCCTCATCAAAATGGACTGATCGGACTCGTGGATAGAGGATGGAGCCTACCAAAAAAAAATGAGACTCTTCCTATGTATTTAAAAGAACAAGGATATACAACTCATTTAATGGGTTTTCAGCATGAAGCTTTTGATGCTTATAGTTTAGGATATGATACAATTAGCAAAAGAAGGCCAGAACCATTATATAATTGTCAAAAAATGAATAAGGATTATCAAAACTTTTTTAAAGCTCATCAAAATGAAGAAAATCCTTTCTATTTAAGTATTGGAGTTACGCAAGTACATCGTCCCTTTGGAGTATGGGGTGATCCTGTAGATCCAAATAGAGTTATAGTTCCTCCTTACTTACCAGATAATAAGATCGTGAGGGATGATTTATCTCAATTTTATGGAGCAATAGAGGGAGTAGATAATTGTATTGGAAATATACTTAGGCAATTAGAAGACCTAGACTTAAGGGAAAATACTCTTTTTATTTATACTACTGACCATGGAGAAGCTTATCCAAGAGCAAAATGTACACTTTATGATCCAGGCTTAAAAACAATTTTATTAATGTCTTGGACAGGTTCAGACATTTTCAAAAAGAATAAAGTGTATAATCAAATGATTAGTAATATTGATTTATTACCAACCTTACTAGATTTAATTGGAGCTAAACTACCAAAAAAAATTGAAGGAAAGAGCTTTTTACCAATTCTAAATGGTGAAATAGACATATTTAGAAAAGAAATATATTCAGAAAAATCTTTTCATGAATATTACGATCCTATCCGAAGTGTTAGAACTGATAATTTTAAGTTCATTATTAATTTTGAAAAATCAAAGTGTCTTTATCAGCTAGGAGCAGATATGAAACAAGATGCTTTAGGTAAATATATGTTAGAACGTATTAATAAACCTCGACCTAATGAAGAACTTTACGACCTAAAAAAGGATCCTAACGAGATTCATAATTTAATTGATGATCCGAACTATAAAGAAATTGTAAATGAATCAAGAAATAAATTATATGAATGGATGAAACAGACTAAAGACCCAATACTTAAAGGGAAAATAAAAGATCTCCGTAAAGCACCACCAATACGGTTTTAAATATTGTATATGTTTTTAATTCTAAAAGAATTTTAAAATATAAAATCCCAATTAAAAATTTAACCTTAAATGTCATTTCAAGGAATAGAAGAAGCGTACAATAGAATTAGCAATGTGGTTAATAAAACTCCAGTTATGACTTCAAGAACCTTAAACCAACTGATTAAAGCAAATATATTTTTCAAATGTGAAAATTTTCAGAGAGTAGGCGCTTTCAAATTTCGAGGTGCTTATAACGCTATTAGTATACTTTCAGAAAATCAAAAGAAGAAGGGGATTATCACACATTCAAGTGGAAATCATGCTCAAGCTGTTGCGCTAGCATCATCATTATTGGGAATTAAAGCAACAATAGTTATGCCAAGGGGAGCACCAATTAATAAAATTAATGCTACGAAAAGTTATGGTGCTAAGATTGTATTTTGTGAAAACTCACTTGAATCGAGAATTAAAACTGCTGAAGAAATAATTAAAGATCAAAAATTTATCCTAATTCACCCTTTTGACAATGATGATATAATAAATGGCCAAGGAACTGCCGCTTATGAATTAATAAAAGAAATTGGATCATTAGATATTGTTATTACGCCATTAGGAGGCGGGGGTTTATTAAGTGGCACTGCATTAGCAACTAAAGGATTAAATCAAAATACAAAGGTTATTGGAGTTGAGCCCACTTTAGCAGACGATGCGTTAAAATCACTTAAAGCAGGTTATATCATACCAAGTACCTATCCAGATACAATAGCAGATGGGTTACGGACTTCTTTATCTGAAAGAACATTTAATATTATTCGTCTTCATGTTGATGATATTCTTACTGTCACCGAAATTGAAATAATAGATGCTATGAAATTCCTTTGGGAACGCATGAAAATTATAGTAGAACCTTCTGGAGCTGTTCCTTTAGCGGCTATTTTATCAAAAAAAGTTCCAGTAGAAAAAAAAAAAGTTGGTGTCATTTTAAGTGGTGGAAATATTGATATAGAACCATTTTTTCAAATATTAGAGAAGAAAATTGCTTGAATTATGTTAGGTTCGTTGAAAAACTTGTTTAATAACATTGAGCTTTCATGGATTGATTCTGTAGAAAATATCGGAAATTCTAATGAATTTAAAAATCTTTTACTCATCTTTTCAAACTTAAAGCCTATATTTCAAGAAGCACAAGAGAAAAATAAAGATGAATTTGAGAGAACTATTAGACATATATTTAGGAGTTTTAAAATTTTCTTTTTAATGATTAATGGAAATTTCTCACACGAGACTCTTTCTCCTGTATCTATAAATATCATACAGGAAAAAGTCTTGTATTTTCATTCTCAAAACAAGTTATTCATACCAATACTCCTAATGTATCACGATATTGGTAGGTATATTGATAATAAAAAGCATCCATATCAAAGTTATCTCCATATTTCAAAATACAATCTCTTTGATCCATTTGAGCTCTCTGATGTCGAAAAATTACTTTTACGGCAAATTATTCACTATCACTTACTTATTGCAACTATTTATACCGGAGAATCTACTTTCTATGGAATATATTCATTATTAAATGATTCCGAATTCAATAAACTCCTTAACTATGAAAAAAACGTTGATAGATTTATTGATTTATTAGAAATTTTTACATATATTGATATTCTTGGCTACTATTACACGAAAATATTTGACCACTATATAAGATATTATGATGAAATCAATTCAAAACTAAAAGATATTTTGAATTTATGGCCAGATAAAGAACAAGCTCTATCAAAAGCGAAGGAATATTCCTCTGAATGGTTGGAATGGAGGCTTGCGGGTGCTCTTAGAATCTTCCAATTTGTCGAAACAAAACCACACTTGACTAAAGAATTCTATTATTCCAAATTAGTAGAGAGTATAAAACATACCGATGTTCAAATATTCAATGATCTCAATTGGGATTCATTAAAAAATCAATACCTAGTCCATTCATATAAAATTCAAATGAGGTATTCTTTAGCTTTATTAATGATTCTAGCATTCGGAAGTTTTCGTAGAATGGGTTTGAAAATTAATACGGGTGTTTCATACAAATTGCTTTTATTTTGGACTCTTCTTTCAAAAGAAATTCAACTAAGATCTAAGAAGAATGAAAAATCTATTTGGAATGTTTTTTTAGAAGGGATGCCTCATTGGTCGAAAATAGACATTTCATTCATTAAAATGTTAAATGATGCTATGATTGAGTCCTTAATTCGTAATTCAAGAGTAGAATATAATATAGAAAAAGAAGAATATAATCTTTATTTAGATGTTGAGCAAGTTTTTAAGTAGTTAGTAAAAAATAATTAACCCTAATCCAGTAAAGATTATTTATAATCCTCTCTAATTGGATTGAAAACTTCAATTACTTCAGTATCTTCAAGTAATTCCGCACCATGCTTTTCATTTGAATCGAATACATAACTATCTCCTTCATTTGCAATAAATTCTCTCGTCTCAGTGATAAACTTTATTTTACCCTTTAACACATATCCAATTTGATGGGCTTCATGTTCATGAAGTGGTACTACAGCATTTTTTTCTAAACTAAAACAACATAACATAACATCCTTATTGTAGGCTAAAGTTTTTCTATATATACCCTCAAGAGCCTTTACTTTTTCAACATTCTGTTTATTGATTGGTCCCTTAATCATTTTACAAATTCACTTTTTCTTTTAGGTAA
>JBHLRA010000241.1:0-1453 GCA_048883045.1 Candidatus Thorarchaeota archaeon
AAGTTCTATTGCTTCATTTGGACAAGCACTTACACAGTTCCCACAGCCTATACAATACTCTTTATTTATAATAGAAACATCATCTTCAAGTGTAATTGCTCCCATATGACATCGATCATTACACGTACCGCAACCAGTGCATAAATCGGGATCAATATTAGCATAATAATTTGTTGATACAATTCCCGCGGGATTAGGAATTGATTTTAGGCCTTGTAAAGATTCACAGCAACATCCGCAGCAACTACATATAAATTCTGCTTTTTGTGAATTACTTGATTCAAAAATTAAGCCCTCTTCCTCGTTTTTTTTCAGTATTTCAAAAGCCTCTTCTTTGCTTATTTGACGAGCCCAACCTAAATCAATATACATTTGAGCACTAGGGCCAAAACCCATACATGTTTCTAATCTTGAAGTAGCTTTGCACGTTTCTCCTAATGCTTGCATAGCTTGTCGACAAACACAATTCTGTACTCCAATTGGTTCTTCAGCATCTTCAAGTAGTTTTTTAATGTTATCAAAAGCAGCAATTTCAACATCATGCTCTACTGTCACACCAACGGGAACTGTACGCAGTTGAATTGGAGGTGACCTAGCCATGTCTAACGCAAGAACATCCCGCATATATTGTTTGGTATCTTCAGCAAACTCTTTTGTCATTTTATTCACCTGATACTCAAACATCCCAATTATGAACACTGCTGCACTATAAGTCTTTTGATCACCTTTTTTTAAGGACTTAATGGCCCCTTTTCTTGCTAGATTATCAAGATGATCCTCTAATTCATCTTTTGAATATGTAAGTCCCTCTGAGTTTAAACGTTCATAAAGACTATCTAAGGTTTCAAAATCATCAAATGAATTAGCAAAATTCAAGTGTAGAGCTAATTTTGCTTCTTCAGGGGTAAAGAGTTGTTTTAAAAGACGAATTTCTACCCCCGATTCTGTTGAAGGGTATCCCACAGGGAAGGTATCAAAATATTGCTGTAATTCTTTATAAATATTTACATAGGGATTTGACATTTTTAATCATTTTCAGAATATGTGATATTATATTATTAATTTCTATGGTTAAATAAGTTATATCTGAATTTTGTTCAATCTTTTTCGATAGATTTATATTTGACTGAATAGATAAAATGAAGCTTTTTCATATTATTTTTCACAAATTAAAGAATTGTTCATATTTGGTATATTTTTTTTTGTCGGAAAACCTTTTTTTTGTAATTTTAACGGTGGGAATATAAGGGGAAGGTTTAAATAGTTAAAAAAAATATTATTATTGATAATAAATAAAATAAAAAATAATAATTCGTTCAGATAAATAAAAATTAATCTGGAGGTTTGTTCAAAAAAAAAATATAATTTGGTGGAAATTTTATGGAAAAATTTACTTGTGGCGTGAAACATAACTTTAACACTGGAGTTATTATAAAAAGTGATGATCGGCAAA
>JBHLRA010000241.1:1553-3886 GCA_048883045.1 Candidatus Thorarchaeota archaeon
ATTCTATTTGCAGCTTTAATATATAATAGTGCTACTGCGATTGGTACACTAGATCCTTCAAACATCTGGAAATGGTTTATACCACTTACAATTGCAGCATCCATGTTTTTAATTTATCCACTATTTAACACTCCAAAGTGGTTTAGAATAGCATTTGCTCTGATTATTTCGATTGCACATTATTATACACTCTCATTTCTCACGAATTATCAAGGACAATTTAACATTTTCGGTATTCTATATTATATTTTATATAACGAGGTGGGATTACATCCTATTCTGAACTATTTTAGCTTTTTTATCATAGGTACAGTAATAGGAGATATTATATTTGAAATATCATTGAGACATGATAAAAAAGAAAGGTTATTGGAATTTAAAAAAAAGTTATGTCTTCCATCATTAATTGTTGGTCCAATTCTAATTTTATTTGGAGTTGTTTTTTCCTTTCCTTCATTTTTGAACCATGGATCTATCTCATCGATGTTTTATTCACTTGGCATTTTAATATCCATATTTTCAATTTTATTCATTTTTGAAGAATTTAAAGTTATTAGAGTAGAAAAAAAATATAGATTCTTCTATTTTTATTCATTTTATTCTTTATCAATTTATTTTTCACATAACGTCATTTATTTTATTTTTTTAGACCGATTAAACGCAATCACTATTTGGTTCGCAGTTATAGGGACTTTTATTGTATTAACTCTCTTATTAAGATTAATATATAAAAGATGGAGTATTAAAGCTTCCTTAAAAGCTCAAATTGGGAGAATATCTATAGTATTGATAAAAAACATTGAGATCAAAAAATTAAAGGTAAAATCTTAACATTAATTGCTTAAAAAAATTTTATGTTCAGTATTATTTTTAAGAGAGAAAGAAGCTAAACAATCCATTTTACTCCTTTGAATCTTTTAGTATTGAATATTAAAATCCTATTACTTTCTTTTCCTATTAATTATAGAAATATCACTACATTATCTTTTTAGAACTTTACAGATGCTTTTAAAATTTCTTTTATTCCACGATTATGAAAGTTAGTGAGTTGTGGTAACATTGATAAAATTGCCATAGGGAGTGGAATCGGTATTGGAATTTTAAAGAAGCTTTTATTCCAATCGATTACCATCAATCCAAAGAGGTCCTCTAAATTAATGGCAATTTCTTTTACAATATGAAATGAATAAGCTTTTTTTTGGTCTATTGGAAGAAAATTTTCGATGTTTTCAATTATAGTCTTGATAATATCAAATGCGGGGGCATTAAGAAAATATTTATCAATTTCAGAAAGCTGATTTTCTAGATCTCCTATTTTCCTGTCATGAAATATTAATTTAATGTCAATCTCATTCTTACGCTTATTTAAGATTGAAGTTATCTTTTCATCATAATGATAAAGGGGAAGAAATGAAATTACTGTTTCTTTAGCCGTGTCTATCAGCATATAGATATACTCTTGAAGTACTGTTTCTCCCGCAATGCCGATAAAAGGAATTTCTTCAGTTTCTTCTGTGTCATATATATTATCAATTATGTCAATACTTCTTTGCCCTAAATCTTGAATTTTACGAGAATAATTTAACAGATATTCTTGAATCACTTCTTTAGGCTTAATTAAATACACTTTCTTTTTTTTCCTTGGATAAATCTCAATAAAACCCTTTTGTTGAAGTTTAACCATTGTTTCATAAATTTTAGGTTGGGGAACACCACTATATTTATGAATTTCACGAGCACTTAACATTTTATAACGCACTAATGTGGCAAGAGTTTGGGCTTCATATTGAGTAAAACCTAATTCTTGTAGTAATTTTTCTAAATGATTTGTCATCTTAAATTAGAATAATAAAGAGATTTTTCAGTTTCAGAACATTTAAATATTGTTCTTTATGTTACTACTAAAGTAGTAATATATTTAAGTTTTTATATTTTTAATAATCATAAGTAAGATTAAAACTAGCTAAGGTAAGAAAAGTGTTATTAAATGAAAAAGAAAATCAGGGTAATAATTTTAATCAGAAATCTAATAAAGTTCTTATCGAATTAAATAAAGTTAGCAAACATTACCCAAATACCATTGCATTGGATAATATTTCATTTCAGATTCATAAAGGAGAGATTTTCTGTCTAATCGGACCAAATGGAGCAGGAAAATCAACACTTGTAAAATTGATAACAGGTCAACTTAAACAAACTAATGGAACAATTAAAGTTAAGGGGAAAGATCCATATAGTGAACGAAAATCGTTATTCGGTGTTTTTGGTCTTGTTCCACAGGAGATAGCTTTATATAATGAACTTACTGGTCGTGAAAATTTAGAATTTCATGC
>JBHLRA010000242.1:0-3880 GCA_048883045.1 Candidatus Thorarchaeota archaeon
ATTTTAATAATTTCTTCTTTTTGAGCAAGCCATTGTGGACCATCCAACGAATATTTGAACATTACAAGTGCACCAAATATCATAAAGATCGAAGGGATTAGCGAGAATCCCATCATAATTCCTAACTGAGCAGGAAAACTTTGAATTGTTTGTTCTGGATCAAATCCAAAACTATCAATAATAAATAAGAATAGCCAATTCGCAATGGAAATGGCGGGTTTGGTTAATAAAGCGTTTATCCCAGAATAAGTTGTTTCCCTCCGCTTTCCCGTTCTTACTTCATCGTAATCTACAATATCCGCTATAACAACCTGATTAGATAGCATATACCCCGAGAATCCAATACCAACGATAACAAATCCAATTATTGCCGAAAAAATCGTCCATCCGAAAAAAAAGACTAGAAGAAACCCTATTCCCCCTAACATTATTGCGAAGATAAAAGTTTTTTTTACTCCATATTTTCTAATTAATTTATTATGTACTATCAAAAATGCAAAAATCATAAGAAATACTAATATTAATGGTACTGAATTTAAGAATCCAGGTAATCTAAGCATATAATCGGCATAATAATAAATTGCAGTTGTAAGGATTGTTTGAGCTATAGTAAATGAAAAATTTGCTACTTCAAAAACCATAAAGGGTTTATTTTTAAAGGTTTCTTTAAAACCCTGAATAACGGGAAGAGTATCTTCCATTTGAGTATACTTATTTTCTTTTAGATGATAACTACATGTAAATAAAATTATAGTAGTAATGATTCCAACAATAATCATCACAAAAATAAATGGTCCTGGGGTATTCGGAGCCTCAGTTCCAGTTAGTAAGAAGAGAGGTAATATAAAGGAAATTAGATATGAAATAGAAGACATAATAGTACTATATATTAATAAATTAGCTCTTTCTTTGGCAGTTATAGCCATTTCAGCAGGTAAAGTGAAGTTTATAAGTCCTAAAATAGTGAACAACGTATCAAATATGAATAATACGATAATAAAGTTAGAAAAAAGAGCTATTTGATTATTAATATCAACAAAAGGAATCCAACAAATAATAAATGAGATTCCAAATAATGGTGCTCCAAATCGTATATAGGGTATCCTTCTTCCATACTTCTCCGATTTAGTTCTATCTTCAATAAAACCAAATATTGGATCATTAATTGCATTCCAAAACGAAAAGATAAGCCATGCGATCCCGATAAGTTTGGCATCTAATCCTAACATTGTGTTATAGAAAAAAGTTATTGCGGTAAAGGCAATTTGGGATGGCAAACCTATGCCTGCTCCAAGCCCACCATATGCAAATTTTGTTTTAAAAGGTAATTTATCTTCTTCCATGAATTATCTCCTTTAATTCATCAATTATTCAACTCTCAATTTTATTTATAATATATTTCCCTTAAGATTAAATAAATATATCTTCTTATCTAAATTATGACTCGATTACCAGCTCTGTTTATTGGTCATGGAAGCCCATATAATTTATTTAATCAGAATAATTTTACTCAAGCAATAAGAAATTTTGGTAAAAGATTATTTTCTCAATATAAACCAAAAGCCATAATCTTAATATCTGCACATTGGTTAACTCGTGGTACTTTCTTGACTGATGATGACAATCCTCGGATGATATATGATTATTATGGCTTTCCTAAACATTTTTATGAATATAAATATCCCGCAAAAGGTTCCTCTAAAATTGCTCAGGAAATTACTAAATATTTTCCAGAGTTATTGAAAACTACGAAAGATTGGGGAATAGACCATGCAGCAACTATCGTGTTAGAAAATTTAAACCCTACGGGAAATATTCCAGTAATTGAATTAAGTCTAGATATTCAGCAACCACCAAAATATCATTTCGAACTTGGAAAAAAGTTAAGAAGCTTACGAGAGCAGAATTTCCTCTTAATTGGAAGTGGTAATCTTATCCATACCTTTAGGGAATTCAATTGGAATATTGATGCTGAACCGTTTGAATGGGTAATTAAGTTAGATAATATCCAAAAAAAGGCTTTAGATTCACTTGATATTAATGTTTTAGTTAACTATGATCAAATAGAATTAAGTAGACGTGGATTTCAAACTAATGATCATTACCTACCTATGCTTTATATAATAGGAATGCTACAAGACGGTGAAACTGTGCGATATATTTATGAAGGAATTCAACATGCTTCAGTTTCGCATCGAAGTTTTTATATTGGAAAAGAGAATTTAATAATTCAATGAAGATTGAATTACGCCAGGCAAAGTATGAGGATTATAGTTATTTATATGAATTAAAAAAAAGGACACTCAAAAAATATATTTCTAACACATGGGGTTGGGATGAAAACTGGCAAAAAAAATACTTTTCTACTAATTTCAATCCTGATTTATTAAAAATTATCATAAAAGGAGGAAATGAAATTGGTTGTATCTCGATTATTGATGAAGATAATCAAATTTTTTTATCCCTTATCGAAATTTTACCCGAGTATCAAAATCAAGGAATTGGATCTAAATTAATTAAGGATTTATTAATTAAAGCAGAAAATCTCAATAAACCTGTTTATTTACAAGTACTTAAAACAAATGAGAAAGTAAAAAAGCTATATCTCCGTCTTGGTTTCTCAATTATAGAAGAAACTAAAACACATTTTAAGATGATTAAAGAAATTTAAGATTAGTTAATTTAATCTGCCAAAAATCCCTTTTGGATTTTCATATAACATTTTATTCCCAATATCTACGGCATCACTAAAAGATAACTTCGTAGCTGCAATAAATTCAACAAGAACTTCAGCCAAAATGTCTTTCATTTGCAATAACGCGCCGCATGTTCCCTCTATATTTTCACAATCTCCTCCAAAAGCAAAAACTTTGTTGGTACAATTCATTTCAATCAACTCACGAAGTAATCTTTTTGTAGCTGATTGACTAAGAATAGGCATCCAACAAAGATCTACATAAGCGTTAAATCTCTGAGTTAATATACCTGGTATTGTATGATGGAAAGGGTAACCACCATGAAATATATCAAATTTAACATCCGAAAATTTTCTCATTATATCAAGAAGATATATAGGATTTGTTTCTACCATAGAAGCCATACCAGTATGAACTTGAACAGGTAATTTTTCTTTTCTTGCATATTCTAATAGAGAAGTTACTACATAATTACCCCATCTTCTCATTTCTTTCTCATTTAAAATTTCGTCTTTGTTCTGAATTTTATCATAAATTTTTGTAATTTCTCCATCCTCATTATTTTCATATAAAAAATGAATTGAACGCTCATAAGCAGATCCTATCTTAATTGTATTTGCCATATAACGAAGTGAATTGAAATATTTTTCAAGAGTTTCATCAAAATCATCTAAAGTATTTAATGATTTGTTAATTTTTTCACCATATTGCTCAACCTGATGTTTAAGCTTCCTAGGACGATACTTATATGTGTCTATTTTAATAAATGGGGATGTAACTTCATCAATTCGAATGGTCGTTTGAACAATTGAATGTTTCCAATGTTCCCATAAATTAGGTTTTATGTCTAATATTATATTTGTTATGTTTAATTTCTGCGTAAGAGTATCATAAATATAATTAGGATCTTGATAAGCTTCTTTAATTTTACTATTTAATAGTTCCATTTTTTCAGGTTTTATAGGCAGTATATCAATATTATAAAGTTGTTTAAATGCCAAACGAATTGAATTTAACGCATCTGTCCCTATCTTTTTCTGTAAAACGTCACACATCTTTTTAATACGTCTTGGTAAATATAAATATGCTCCCATAAAGACTTTTTGTAAATCTATTGTTGGTTGTTGGGGAGTATAGTTACCTAAATCACCAAAATGCTCATGTGTATCGAAAATTTGTACCCA
>JBHLRA010000243.1:0-3786 GCA_048883045.1 Candidatus Thorarchaeota archaeon
TCCCTCTTTTATTAAATATTTGGAGATTATCTCTCCACCAGTATACTTAGGCATTTTAATTCCATTTTTTTAATTAGTCTTTATTTAATATAATTTGTTAAACTAAAAATAGGTTTTAGTTTGGTTATGAGAATTTTTTAATGAATTAATTCTAAGTTTTGATAACGTACGATAATATCTACATATTATTCTTAGTTAAATTGTCTCATAATTTGAGATCTCTCTTAGATTAGAAAAATGCAAACCTCGATTCAATTAAAAAAAAGAATAAATCTCAATCAAACTAAACGTGAGAAATTGAAAAAACTGCTTATCAATTATATTAATTTTTTAATTAAATGTCTTAATAACGTAGAATCAAAAAATGAAGCAAAACGGATTCTTGAAGTAATAAAATCACTTGAAAATAAGATGTGGATTCAAAACCATTCTTCAGACGATTTATCTCACATATCTTATTTAATAGAGGAAAGAAAATTATATCAAGAAATTGATAATTTATACTTACCTTAATGAAAATTTATTAATGTAAATATTGAAAATTCAATATCCCCCTTCTTTTTATAAGTTGGATTTCAAGATTGATCGTATATACCCCTTTAAAGGTAAGTTATTCAACATAATTGATATGTAAAGTGCCTTCTGTTTTAGAAAAGATTCGTATTTTAGGAGAAAATTCAAAATATGATATTTGTGCCAGTACTGCTTCCAGTCGTACAGCCAAATATCCAAAACTCTTCGGAGATTCAAAAAAGTGGATCGGAGCAACGGAAAGTGGAGGGATTTGTCATTCCTATACCCCTGATGGCCGATGTATGAGCCTTTTCAAAACTCTTTATACAAATAAATGTATTTATAATTGTAAATACTGCTTTTCTCATAATTGTAAGAAAAAGATGAGTTTCACTCCAGAAGAATATGCTCGGACTTTCATGAAACTTTATTCTATGAATGTAGCAGAGGGTGTATTTATTTCTTCTGGAGTTTGTGGAAGTGCAGATGCAACAACAGAAGAAATGCTGGAAGCTATTCGCTTACTTCGATTTAAATATAAATTTCAAGGATATGTGCATTTTAAATGTTTACCTGGCGTAAGTCAATATCTTCTTAAAGAGGCGATATCTCTTTCTGATCGGATTTCAATAAACATGGAAGCCTCTTCTAAGGCACATCTCGCAGAGATCGCAGATCAAAAAGATTTTAATAATGATATTATAACCCGACAGCGTTGGTTAAAGCAAATACGCACTATGCATAATGAAGAAACCATTAAAGAAATGAAAGATTTAAACCAAGATAATCAATTAAAATTTCAAGAAGAGATGATTAAAGCTCGTCGAGAAAATGGATATAAGAAATTTCGCTGGGATGGTGCTCCAATTCTCAATAGTGGTCAAACAACTCAATTTGTAATAGGAGCAGCTGAAAATGAAACTGATTTGGAATTATTGAATAGAATTGATTGGGGGTATAAACAAATTGATCTAAGGAGAGCTTATTTTTCATCATTTATACCTATCGAAGGTACACCTTTTAGTGGTAAGCAAGCAGCCCCATTAGCAAGAGAACATCGCCTATATCAAAGTGATTGGTTATTGCGAATCTATCATTTTAAATTACAAAATTTAAAAGAAATTTTAAATGAGGACGGAAATTTACCTCATGGAGATCCAAAAATACACTTAGCACACAAATATTTTGAGGAACATAGCCGTATAAATCCTAATGAAGCATCTTATCAAGAATTATTAAAAGTTCCTGGTATTGGTCCAATTTCCGCGAAAAGAATAATAAACTTAAGGGCTAAAAATTTCATTTTTAATAAAAGAAAGGATCTTCAATCTGTTGGAGTAGTATTAAAAAGAGCAGATCCCTTTCTTATAATTAATGGTAATTCTCAGACAACAATTCACAATTTTATATAATTTAAGCAAGATAAAAAGCTAAAAAATCATGAATAATAATTGTCACAAAGATCCTATGGAAGTGATAGGAAGAGCTAAAGGATTTTCTCATGAAGAAATAATTCAAAATCTGTCACGTCATAACAATTTTTCTCCATATCTAATTTCTCAAATAAAAAAAATACCAGAAGTAATCTTTCGCAATTCTGGATCTCCATTTGCGAAAAAAATTAATCGAATGATGCGAGAAATTGGAACTGAAGCATATCGTGCAAAACAATTCACTCGAACTGAAATTAACAATCGTGGTGTATTATATGGAGTTGTCTTACTTAAACATAGAGTCATGGATAGAGTTTTAAACTATTTTCATGAAAGATGGCCTCAATGCTTAATATGTTTATACAATGAATATGATAAAAAAACAAGTGTTATTAATGAAAGAGGAAAAATACAAGAACTTGAGATGCCATTAAGTGATGTAGTTGAAAATTTGAGCAAGGATAGACCAATAGTGCCATATTTCGAAGATATCCAATTTTCAGGTGGAAAAATATTCGAGACCTTATATAATTCTCAATTTATATCTGAAAGGGAAAATAGTAAATACTATAAAAGAATGGTTCCGGATAAGTGTTTTGAATTACCAGGGATGAGGAGTGGAGTAGAAAAGCGTTTTCGTAATAAAAATATTAACGATTATCTTTAAATTTAAACTATTTTAGCAAATAGGCCTTCGACTGTTTTATATGACTTACTATTATTCGGTAGGTCTAAGAGATTTTCTCCGACAATATTAATTCTGCTAATTTCATCGCTATTTTCGACAAAACCAAGGAGTTTTACATATTCTTTACCAATTTGCTCTACTTCTTTTTCTAAAATATCTCTTATGGAGTTCTCTGGAAACCTATTACCAAGGATCCAGACATTTTCAAATTTTAAATCGACTTCTTTGGTTACTTCTAATATGCGTTTCATAGTATGGATTCCCATTTTACTTGGGTCACTCACAATGACTAAATCTGTCACATTTCGACCTGTTTTTCGAGAAAAAAACTCTAATCCCGCAGGAGCATCGATGAGTACGACATCATAATTCTTCGCCAGTATGTCAATAATGCGTTTCAAATAATTATTGATACTGCAATAGCATCCCTCTCCTTCTCCTCGACCCATTTCTAGGATATCAAACTTATCCATTTCAATAAGTGCATCAAATACCTCCGATTCGACGATTTGATCCTTTGAAACGTCGAGAGGTATTAATCTTTTTTGAATTTTCTGCTTAAATTCAGCCATTTTTCCACCAACGGTTTCTTTGAAATGAATTTCTTTACCGATGATATCCCCGATATTTGCATCAGGATCTGCGTCTATTACAAGGATATTGATATCCTTAAATTTTTCAAGGAGATATTTAAGCATTAAGACAAGGAGGGTAGATTTACCGACCCCACCCTTTCCAGAAAATGAGATGACTTTTTTCATTATAACTACACATATAATGCTAGTTTTTCACTATGTAATGGAAATTGATTTTAAATTAAAAATTTATTATATATAATTCAAAAGAGGAGGGATTGCTAAAATATGAATTATAAGTATAAATACGAAAGAAATTAATAATTAATAAAAACCAGTTTTCTTATTGTTCTTGTCGATACATTGGAACAATTTTAGATGTAAATTCTTCTAACGCATAAGGAAATTCTTCTTCACTGGAGATTTTACCCAATTCTAACATTATCTGTCTCGCTAATAGCCAAAAGGCTAAACCTAATGCTTTTTTACCGCGATTATTAGCGGGGATCGCAAGATCTATACCAGTTAGGGTATCATCAGTATCAAAAAGAGATACTACAGGTATTCTGGCTAATTT
>JBHLRA010000244.1:0-3763 GCA_048883045.1 Candidatus Thorarchaeota archaeon
AAAGCTAACTGTATTTGGTATTCTGGAATAATTCCTCAAAGGAATTAAAGGAGCATTTCTTTCACTATAAAAAATACCATAATTATAAACATCAGATTCATTCACACCTATATATGAAGGTTTGAGTGATTCATAAAAATTGTACAGTGTAAAGATTGATTTTTTATCAGTATCTTCCGACGATTGATTAACATAATAAAAGTCCATCCAGTCCAATAATCCCTTTTTATTATAATAAGCATTTCTACCAAATTCAATTGTAGATCCATTAATTATGGTAGAAGACATTATTGTATCTCCAAGTCTTACATGTTCTCCACCACTGTCATAACTACTTATTCTTGAATAGGATTCCGAAAGATTTGATCTATTAAGATAATGAAAAATTGGAGTTGGAATAAAAAATGGAAAAATGTGAGTTAAGTTATGTGGAGATGTATAATTTAGTGGGTCTTTTAGAAATGTTATAAGATCATTTCCATCATTTGTTAAATTAAAATTATTATTCTTGTTAGTCCAATTCCAAGTAGAATAATTAATCTCCCAATGAGTTGAGTTTTCTAAAATTGAGGTTATATTTATTTTAAATTTACTTAATTTTGCAGGATCAGGAAAGATTCCATAAAGCTCTTCCCAATTTGAACCAAATATTTCATCCATAAGAATATTATCTATTTCTGCTACAATCCATGAATATTCTTCATTAACTTCGATGCCAAGAGTATAATTAATTTCATCCATTTTATCGAAGTTAAATTCTAATGCTTTGGATTCAAAGGGTAAATTATTTTTGTTAATGAGAGAATAAGAATTATAATTAGTTAAATCTCCATGATCTAATCCCACAATAGCATCATATTCACTCAAATAATGAATGTCTTGATATTGGAATTTAATCTCTCCAGATTCATTAAATATGACCTCAAAATTACCAACAAAATTATTATCTTCACTAAAAATATTGTTGTATTCAATTACTAAATGATTATTAGGTACACTCCGAAATTCATAGTATATTTTTCCCTCAAAATTCGGATTTAAACCAGTACATAATAAAGCAACACAATCCTTATTTTCATCATTTAGATTTGGTATTGAAGAAGCTCTCAAATGTGTATCTCTAAGGTTAGTAAAACTCATCCAACCATTAGTGCTTACAAAAATCTTATTATATTCTGTTTCATAAAATGTAAAATTCCATCCTTCTCCATCAAAAGAAATTGTCTCGTAATCATTATTTGCATTTGATATATTCATTAGGATACCTGAACTTGAAATTTCTATCCAGGAATAAGAGGCATTATCATTCATAATATAACCTCCTCCATTAGAAGATGATGTTTTTAAAAATCTATTAAAGCTATCTATTTTAGAATCCTGCCAAATTCTAAAGTATTTACCAAAATTTGGAATTAAATTTGCTAATAATAAAAAAATAACTAATATAAATATCAGAAATCGTTTTAACTTACTATTTTTCCTAAAAAACTTATTTCTTCCTTTTCTCAAAACTCCAACTCCAATTATATAAGAATATATTTAAAATTTTTCAGTAGAACTAAGGAATTCCATGTTCTCTTCATAATTATTATGATTATCAAATTTCCTGAAAAATTTATCATAAGGTATTACAACTTTTTTAATTTCTTCTCTAAATTTACCAACTTCAATCAAATAATTTATTTTCGAATCTTCTTTCATTAAAATACATCCCTCGATTTCTTTTTTTTATTTTATTAAAAATATGGGTAATAATTTTCTCAAAAGCTAAAATTTTCCAATAATTTTGGTCCAATAGCAAGTAAATTAAAAACTCAAAATCAAATTTTAATTATACTACTACTGTAGATTTTAGAATTTTTTTAACCAATTGACTAAAAGCTTTATTAAGATCAGATTTAGGTCTATTTGAAGTCTCTATATAAATACAACCAACGTTTTCTGCGAACTTTTTCAATTCATTTGAAATCACAAACAAATCATTCTTCTCAAACAACTTTGATTTATTTCCTATCAATACATAGGGATATTTATCTAGATTAAATTGACTAATCTCAGACAAACATCCTTTCATCCTTTCATAAGCATTTAAATTTGTGAAATCAAATACAATAAAAGAAATTCCATCTTCTTTATTGTATAAATCTTTGACTATTTCAAAGATATTTTCTCCACTAACATTCCAAATTAAAAGAGTGCCAATTTCTCCTTCTTCAAGCTGTATTTCGTTGGTTAAAATATCTAAACCTATTGACAATTTATAATTTGCACCAAATCTGTGTTTAATTTCTTTTTTAACTGTCTCATTATTACCCAAATCAGCCAGAATAACTTTAATCTTAAAATCTGACATTATGTTTGAAAATTTTTCGTTATTCATTATATATGTTGTTATAAATATTCACCTTAAATGGTCTGATGTTACTTTACGAAGAAACTTCTTGGTTTATATTTAAATCCATCTATAAAAATTTTGAATGATTCCTTTCTCAGAACTTATTTTTCATTAAAATATATGACAATTTTATATCATAGATTCGAAAATATTAACCATTTCAATTTTAAGATTTCAAAAATCTTTTAGAAAACCTCTTTTAATGATGGATTTCTAAGAATACTTTTAATAAAGGACAGAAGTTTTCTAAAAATGAATTTTTATCTTGGCAAATATATTTATTTTTTTCTATAATTTTGAGTTTAGTTATTTATATATTTAAATTATTTTTACATTTGTGACCATCATTGGTGAGAAAAAATAGACTGCCGATATTTCCAGATGATTATCTTGAAGATAAAGCGGAAGAATATGACAATTCAAAATGGATGGAGCGCAATCAAAAAAGGACTACTTTACTGAGTCTTCAATATCTATTCGATGATGCTTTAGATTTAAATAATGATAATGGGAATAAAATAGGAGATATGCCTATTGTTTTAGATTTAGGGTGTGGTACAGGTTTCTCCTCAGAAGTTTTGATTCACAATGATTTTAGAGTAATCGGTATCGATATTTTGAATGATATGTTATTAAAAGCGAGAGAAAAAAAAAAATCTTTTAAAGAATATAGCAATTTAGAATTAATATTAGCCGATATTAATTTCCTACCAATTAGGGTCAATATTATTGATCATATAATATCAATATCATCATATAACTTCATAATTCATGGATTGGAAAATTATGGGGAGAAAGTCAAGATACTGCATGACACAGGAAAGTATTTGAATAAAATCCAAAAAAGAAATGGAAGACTTGTAATTGAATTCTACCCTAAAGATGATAAGGAATTAACAATGTTTCAAAAATCATTTACTAATAATGGTTATGAAGGATTTATGATCAAGCAAAATCCAAAACAAAAGTCAGGTCAAACCTTTCTAATATTAAAGAAAAAAGAGTAATTATGGGAACATGTAGATTTTGTGGAAAGACTGAAAGAGTAATTTCTGATGTGTTACAAGTATGTAGGGATTGTATATTAGAAGGAGATTGGAGTCAAATTAAGCCTCATATATTAAATGTTCATAAACAAGTTCGCAAACTTGTAGATTTACCAGAGAAACCTCCCAGAGCTGAAAGACCGAATATAAAACTAAAATGCAATTTATGTTTAAATGAATGTTCATTATCCGAATCTGATGTAAGTTATTGTGGTTTAAGAAATATTCAACTCCATAATTCGGATCTATTACCATATCCATCCAAATCGAAAGGTTATATTCATGGATATATAGATCCAAATCCGACTAATTGCTGCAATAG
>JBHLRA010000245.1:0-3739 GCA_048883045.1 Candidatus Thorarchaeota archaeon
TATCTTTAATGTAATATATAGAATCAAATAATTAGTTCAATCATTCTTAGATCGAATTGCATAATACCATTGATTCCAAGCATTTAATAATTTTACAAACTTCTTTTTGGAAATTGAATATTCTTTGAATTTACCTTTCTTAGAACTATATATAAACTTATGATCTTCTAAAATTCTAACATGGTGAGCAATTGATGGTTGATTTCTATTCAAGATTATTTCAATTTCGGAGAGTAAACATGGTTTTTTATTTAATAGATTTAGAATTGAATATCTTTCTTCATTTGCTATGACTTCCATACTTTCTCTTAAGAATTTATAGGAGTCATTACTCGTAATTCTTTTTTTTATGGATTTAATTCTATTCATTCTCAGTTCATTCATGTTTTTCTACCTTTTCTCTTCATCCCATTATCCTTAAGATGATAACTTTTTGAGCCAATTTTCCCATAAATGCACAAATTCCGTCATTTTTGGCTTATCTAATGAATAATAAATATATTTTCCCTTTTTCCATCCTTTAAGAAATCCTGTTTTCTCTAATTTTTTAATATGGTGTGAAGAAGTAGATTGAGATTTACCAATGTACAACTGTATATCATCCAATTTTGAAGGTTGAGATTTTATTATTTCCAATATTAAAAATCTTTCAGGATTTGAAAATGATTTCAACCATTCAACTAAATTGATTTTTTCATCAGCAACGTCTATTTCAAGCATAGGATCGATTTTTTCATTTGTATTTTCAAGATAATTACTTTTTTCTAAGAAAATTTTATCCTGTGGTGGTGAAATATTATTATTTGGTTGAATCAACTGTTTAATCTTTTCAAATTTTTTATTACCGTCCCTTAATTTATCTCTTACTTGATGATTGTATATAGCAAGTTCTATTGTAGGAAAAAGGTCATCTTCACTTGTAATAGGTTTTACAATATACCCATAAGGTTCTGATACTTTGGCTCTATCTAAGGTTTTCTTATCTCCGTAAGCAGTTATAAAAACAATGGGTATATTATAGTTTGTATAAATAATTTTCGCGGTTTCAATACCATCCATAGCTCCAGCAAGAATAATATCCATTAAAATTAAATCAAGATTTAAATCCTTGATTTTAGAGATTGCTTCTTCACCAGAAGAAACAATAGATACTGGATTATAGTTCAACTTTCTTAATAAAATTGCTATTGCTTCAGCGGTAATTAACTCATCTTCAACAATCATAACGTTTATGGGGGTCATAGTAAAATTTCTCATCTTACTTTTTAAAATTACCAGGTAATAGTAACGTGAGTTCCATTATTTTTTTCAATAGAAATCTTTCCACCCAATTGTTTGGTTATAGTGGATATAAGTTTTAACCCAAGTGTATCTGATTTTTTATAATCTACATCTTTTGGAAAACCAATACCATTATCATATACATCTAAGAAAATTCTATTATTTTTAGCTTCTTTAAGAGTAACAATGATTTTTCCACTTTCTTTTTTAGAAAATGCATGTTTCAATGAATTTGATACAAGCTCATTTATAATTAAACCACAAGCCATAGCTTTATCTAGACTAAAATCTATATTTTCGATATTTAATTTAAGTCTAATTTGCTTAGAATTAGCTGAGTATGCTTTAAATAAATTATGAACAAGCTCTTCTATATATTTTGAAAGATGTATTTTATACAAGTTTTCAGAGTTATATAATGTTTGATGTATTAACGCCATAACTTTAATGCGACTTTGGAAATCCTTAAAAATATGGAGTGTTTTCTCATCTTTTACATATTGTTCTTGTAGTAATATTAAACTTGAAATTATCTGCAAATTGTTTTTTACTCTATGATGAATTTCTTTCAGGAGTATTTCTTTTTCTGCTAGAGAAGATTCTAGTAGAAACTCATTCTTTTTCTGTTCAGATATATCAATTATATTTATATATAGGGCATTATTACCTTGAAATTGAATAGTTTTTAAATATTGCCTAATGTACAAAAAGCTATCATCTTTTTTCTTCATTCGTATTTCAGATTCATATGAAGATATTTCATTATTTATAATTTTATTATAGTTTTCAATAGTTATTTGTATATCTTCAGGATGGATATGTTGAGTTATTGTATTTAAGTTCCAAGATAGTAGTTCATTTATTGAAAATCCTAAAATATCAGATATTCCTTTGTTTGCAAAAATTATTCTTTCATTAGAGATGATGATTGTACCTAACAAGGATTGTTCCGTTAGCATTCGATATTTTTCTTCACTTTTTCTTAACTCTTTTTCAGCAGAATCACGAACAATAACACTTGCAAGAACATTGGCTATAGATTGTAAAAAATTAATATCGTCTTTTGAAAATATTCGATGTTTACTTGTATGAGCTCCTAATATCCCAAAAGGCTCTTTTTTTCCTTGGATGATTACACTCATTCCGCTGATAACATCATGGTCAGCAAGAAGTTTTGGAGCAAAAAATCTAGTTTCCGTTTTTAAGTTTTCCACAATTACAGGATTAGTTGTCAATAATGTAAAACCGGCTTGTGAATTTTTATTATTTTCAACAGTTGCATTTCCAACCAGACCTTCATGCCAACCCACTCCAGCCCTTAATTTCAAAAATTTCTTACTAGGAAGAATTTCAAGTACTTTTGTATATTCAACATCCAATATTTTTGCGAGCAAGGATGTTGCTCTTTTAAAAGAATTATCAATATTCTTCTCAGTAATAGTTTCCAAGCCAAATTTGGCAATTAAAGCTTGCCTATGGATATGATCTTCAATAAACTGTTCAGTCTTTTTAGTTTTTGTTAAATCTTCAGAAACACATAGAATTCCGATAATTTCATTTTTTCTATTTGAAATTGGCGCTTGGTTTGATGAGAGTTCTATATAAGAACCAATCTTTGTTTTAAATCGATATTCAATATTCTTAACTAATTTACCTTCCATTACTTGTTTAATACCTTTAGTAAAAATGGTTTGATCATGAGGATGAATTAAATCCCAAATATTTAATAATTCAATAGTTTCTTCTTTAGTATATCCTAAAATCTCAGTGAATGAATTATTAATTTCAAGAAAATTGAGTTCTGCATCTAACTTATAAACCATACATTTTGAAATATTCAACAATGTTTGAAATGTTTCTTCTGGTAAACAATGAGTACAATTAGATTCTTTTTTGCCTATAATATTCATAATGTTTTTTTTATAATTTTTATACTCTAAGAGTTTTAATCAATTTTCGTTAAAAAATATCTGTATACTAACTACTTCTATGCTTTAATTTGACTTTTAATAATTATATAATAGGTATATTTTAAAATAAATCTTATGGATATAAATCGATTTAATTTAATATTAATCTTATTTGGATATTTCAAAAAAATAGAGGAAGATTTAATTCTTAATCAAACGAAGGATTTTTATATAAAAGAAAAATAATTATATTCATATAAAAAACTTTGATTATTTATTCATTGTTTTTTATATCAAATATATAAATATTTTAAAAAAAGGAGAAAAAAAATGGTAAAACTAACAAATGAAATGAAGGAAGGATTGCGCGTTCCTGGTAAAGGGGGCAGTCTGGTTTATTTAGCAACCTCGTCCGCTGATGGTAAACCAAATATAGCTGCAATGCGTTATGTAGATTCATATAAAGACGACAAAATCCTGATTTCAGATATGTTTTTGCTTAAAACAAAAACGAATCTTAAAGAGAATCCTGAATGTATCATAACAAT
>JBHLRA010000246.1:0-3656 GCA_048883045.1 Candidatus Thorarchaeota archaeon
GGTCCAGTATAATATGAGAGAATATTTGTTGTCCCTACTGTTAAATTAACTATTCCTTTTTCTCCACTATATTCATGGGTTCCGTAAATTTGTAATAAAGTTTTTTCAGATACATCAAGATCATCTGGATATTTTGCTAAAACTTTAGTCCCTATTTTCTCATCCCATTGCATTAACATTAATCCGGTTGGTTTTTTTGTACGTCTAATAACATCTTCACTAATTGTTCTTTTTATCGTTTCTTTTTCAAGTTTAAATCCAAAAATTTTAGCAAAAGATAATCCAACTTTATCCCATTTATTTTTTACTCTTTCCCCTATAAATACATTTTTTGAGCGATATAGAAGTGATTCTGAAATATCTTTACCTTTTTCAATTGCCTTTTTCATAGCTCTAGCTTTTTTAACAAAAGTAGGAATTACAGATTGTTTATAAACGCGATATGCAACAATACTCCCTAAAAATGTAGCAATGATAGATATAGCAAGGATAAAATAAAAAGTGGGTATACCAAGAAATATTTCTTCCATCTCTACGACAATAGTTATACTAAATTCCTGAGAATTATAACCTTCTTTTGAAATGTTAATAACTCCTCTAAGCGTTTTAGATGTAAAAAATGCTTCTATATTATTTGTTGAAAACATTAATTTATATGTACCATCTGAAATTTCTTCAAATTGATATTCAAGCCCGCTTATTCTTAGCAGTACAACAGCATCTGTTAAAGATTTATTAGTTTGAGTTTGATCAGTTATATTTATCTCAATTGGTATTAGTTTCCCTTTTACAACATTAATTTGATATTCCCTAAAATTTTGACTCAATGAAAAAGTAAAGATTCTCAATTCTATATTTAACAAAATTGTAGCTGATTTTGCAGTATAATTCTCTTTATTTAAGGTGACTATTAACTCATACCGTCCAGTAGTTCTTGTTTCAGTATCAAAATCTAATACATATAAATTGTTAATATTATATGTCAAATCCCCTTCACCACTATCCTCTATATTACCCTCACTGTCAAGCTTTTTCCATGCATAAGATTGATTATTAAGATTGGTAATATTTACATTTCCTCTCGAATCGACATAGGAAAAGGTGAAATTATATTCCTCTCCTATATATATATTTGACTGAATAACAGATAATTGAGAGACGCCGTTAATTAAGGTAGGACGCTCTAATATGCTTAAAGTAATCATCCCATTTTTATAGGCATAATTATCTTTTTCTAAAGTAACTACAATTAAATATTCCCCTAATGTGAGGAATTCTGTATTTAAGTCCAAAACAAATGAGGACCCAGCAGCAAGTAAATCACCATTTCCAGTTCCAATAACTTGCCCTTGCTCACTATATTTCTCCCAAATAAATGATTGTTGTTGGACATTTGTAATTGGTTGATACGTTAAATTATCTGTATAGACGAATGTAAAATTTACCGCTTCCATTGCATATACCTGTTCAAAACTTCTGAAGAAATCACTAGACCCATTTAATAAAGTGGGTCGCTTTAACACGGTTAGCTTAAAATCTAATTCCTCAGAATTATAATGAGTTTTTGTAATAGTAAATCTTACGTTATAACTTCTAGCTTTAACCAGCGAAGTATCAATAGCCTGTAAATAATAACCTAAGTCTGTTTCATATTGAACTGTTCCATATACCGAAGGAGCTTCTAATATCTTATAGGATACAGCTCCTATTATCTCATAGGAAACTGTTCTTGAATATCCCAAGGAAAGCTTCAGAGTAAAATTCACAGGCCTATCTGTCGTTATATTTGCATATAAGTTTTGATCTTTAGGAAAACCTACTAATGAAAAGATACCTTTTGCGAGAGAATAATCCGAAATACTATACACGGTTTGTCCAATTGTAATATTCATTGCTACATCGGAAGGAAAGTAATACGTAGATCCAGCCTTTATCCCTTCAACCCATAATATTGCTCCAGTATCCACCCAACTACTCTCCACGGCATTTATTTCAAACATACCTCCATTAAGAATGTCAGAATCGATTGTGGTTAAATTTAATGTTTCTAAGTATTGATTTTTATAAAACTCCTGAATATATTCAACTCTTATTATGACATTAAAAATTACATCTGGAGCGCTCTCCACTAAAAAGAAAAATTGACTACCTAATGGATAGATTATGCGATCATCAATAGTTAGAATACCATTGCCATTCACATCTCCATAGTCTAATGAATAGGTAAATCCCTCATTAGTGGTAATATTTAAACTTGTTAGATCTGTGAGATCTATTTTAGTCCAGCTAGATGAATTATAACAGTTAGAGATCTCAAAAGTTACATTTTTCATTGCCCAGCCTTCCACTTCGTTTAAAATCGAAATGGTATCGGTAATATTGAATTTTGAATATTGAACATTAAGTGACTCTCTTATAAACTTCGCCTCAGCAATAATATCTATGGTATCATTATATGTGCCTTTAATAATAAATCCAAAAGTATTATTAGCAGTAGGACTCGCTGTATTGAGATCCAGTGTTATTCCTGTCCACTTTTGTTGATTATAATCCCACCCTCCATGTGTTGTACTGTTAAAGGCATAATAAAACGCTCCGTAAGGATCTTCAATCGTCATATTAATATGAGAAATATCGGTATTCCAGGTAATATTATAAAAATTAAAGGTAATACTGGTTAAATTCCACTGATTTTCGATATTAGGAATTGAAAAATTAAACGTGTGATCCTGATTTTGAAATATAGTACTCTGAATTGTAAAACTTTCTGAATTTTTACCGTAAGATTCTAGTGTCATAATAGCGGGCTCTGACCAATATGTTGAGATATCTAAACCCTCACTTTCTGTACTGTTTAATTCTAGCTCATTGTTCAAAATATTCAATTGAAGAATCAGAGAGTCAGGAATTGTGTATCCTGATTTTAGAGCTGAAACTGCAATTACATAAGTTATTCCGCTTTCTAATAGAGTTGTGTCAATAGTAACATAATGCCTTCCCTCATTCCCTACTTCTTTTAAAAAAGAGCCTACTTGAACAGGAGTACTGCCTAATAATACTTGATATGTCATTGAATCCGCATATCGTGGTCCTAAAAGGTGATAAAATTCTTCAGATTCGACCTTACTGACATTAAATAAAATGCGTAATTTCACTTCAGTACCCCATTTCACAGAAATGTAATCTATGGGATTTAATGAAATTAATTCAGTTCGAAACAGATCTAAAGCGAGTACTACTCTAAATTCAATAGATTCTTTATTTTGTACGGTAAAACTAGTGCTGTTTCCAAACACTCCAATAGTTTTATTGAAGTCTCTAACTCTTCCAAAAAATTCAATTTGCAAGGAATAATTCCCTTTTATCCCCGAAGAATTTAACCACCGTAATGTTGCTTTTCCATCTGAATCTGTAGTTAAGTTTACAATACTCTCTCCTAGTTCATTAATACGACGTAATATTAATTTCGCTCCGGTAATTGGATCATTTGACCCTCCGGAGGTTAAAACTGTGAACTCTATAGTGGTCATATTCACTTGTACTGGCACTAAGGAATTTGGTATAGTTATAATACCTGACACAAGTGAAATTACCGAACTGGGATAAGCATATAAATCATTTTGATAATATACGGTATAATTGTAATTATAAGGTGT
>JBHLRA010000247.1:0-3632 GCA_048883045.1 Candidatus Thorarchaeota archaeon
ATTATGGAGATTGCTCAAGAATTGTGTGATCGCATAGGTATCATTCATAAAGGGAAAATGGTTGGAATTGGAACTTTAGAGGAATTACGTCAGCAAGCTAATAAATTTGGGGCAAGTTTAGAGGATGTCTTTCTAAGATTAACTGAACAAGATACTTCGGTTAATGAGATAGTGACCAAGTTACGAGCATCTTACAAAATGAAGAAAAAAGGGAGCTTATAAAGATGGATGAAGAAAAGACCAGATCCTTTTATTCTTTAGCGAAGTATCCTACATATGAGATTATAATGGAGAGTCAGTTAGCAAGTGCTGGAGCTCATCAAGCAAAATTTATTGAAAAATTGAAAAAAAATAAAAACTATATCAAACATCAAGCTTTGGCTCTTAAATTTGTTTTTAGTTTTCTTTTTTTATTCTTGCCTATACTTCCATTAATCACTTATTTCCAAATGCAGGAATCTGTTAGGTCAGGGATCTATTCTATAAATTCAATTATTCTTATCTCTTCTGTAGTTTTTATTATATATTTTGGAATGATCCTAATGTATATGTTAATGTTTGGTATGATCTCTACAGGTTCTTTCATGTCAGGGAATGCATTCAAGTGGTTACAGACTTTACCATTTTCAAAAACTAATCTCAAGAAGATTGGCTTTATGACTTTATTTCGAAATTTAGATGTTCCAGTAATAATTTTAGTTGCTGGTTTTCCGGTAATTATGCTCATTATATCCCAAAATATTCTTATATTTTTCATATCGCTAGCTGTAAACATTGTTAATGTTACTTTCAGTTTTTCTATTCTTATATTTATTGGAGAGAAAATGAGTTTTATTTTTTCAGAATCGAAAATAGGGTCTAAAAGAGCAGGTTTAATTAGAACTTTCACGATGTTAGGCTATTTTATCATAATGTTCGGTACAAGTTTTGTATTTAGTTGGGGTATGAATGCTGTCGACAACCTATTTAATACTTTTTTATCTAATGAACCCTCTTTTGTTATGTTAATAATTTTAAGTTTAATTCCTTTTATAGTAGCTCCTGCGTTTTTCGTATCCTTAGGTTCAATTCAATTTCAAGCACATCCAATTTTGATACTGACTACAGTTACTGGTTTTATACTCGGTATAATTCTTACATGGGCAATTTTTAAGGTTGCACAACGCGCTTTACAAAGTGCAATTTCGACAGAAGTCAAAACAGAAAAGATGAAAAAGAAAGAGAAAAAAGAAGTTCATTTTGAAATTATTGCTAATTCCCCCATTAAAGCATATATACGCAAAGATTTAGTCTCTTCCACACGGGATATCCAATCTTTCATGTTTATATTCTTCCCAATTTTTTATCCTTTGATAATGATTTTATCTATGATGGCAGTATTTAATGAGTTCACCATGACCACAGAAGCAATTTTAATAGTGTGGTCTATCATTCTCCTGATATATATGTTTATACCTATAATGTTAATAGTAGGATTCTTGAACATTGAAGAATCAGGGAGCTCCACATTGGCTTCATTACCTCTTGTTCCTCGAGATCAAGCAAAAGCTAAAATTTTATTAATGTTTTCTATTCAAGGAATATCACTTGTTCTAACTTCGATAGTTCTTACTATTTTACTACAATCCTTTCTTGTTGTTATTTTACTTTTAATTACTTTACCTATTGCTTGGACTTTACTCTTGTTTATATTTGTTTTGAAGATTAAATTCTTCGGAAAAATGAAATATAAATATATCCTTGAAGAATTGCATAAGGAAAATAAGATAATAAAGTGGATCATAATGATCTTATCTGAATTTGGATTATATATGGTAATTTTAATAATAGGCAATGTTTTGATCTTTATTTTTGATATTACTATTGCACTTATATTTTTGGGTACAATCGGTCTTTTTGGATTAGCATTAATGGTATTTATTTTTACCAGGATGTTTCCAAAAGAAGAAAAACTGTCAACCTATAAAACTATGGGTTTTTTAAGAAATAACCCAATTATAGGAGCAGTAATATTAACAATTTTATATGTCGTTTTTCAATTGTTAGCTGCATTTACTGAGTCCTTTACTTTACTTCCATTCTATAGCATTATAACAATAAATAACTTTATCACATTATTATTCGTTGATTTCTTCTTTATATTCGGTTTTTCAACCCTCTTGTGGTTTTTAGTGATCCCAAAAGGTATGAAACTTCCTGAAATAAGTGAATCTTTCAAAGATTATACTAATAAAATTCACTTAAGCACAACAAAACCATTATTAAGAAATATACTACTTGGGATTGGCTCATTTGTTATATTTGGAATAGTCGTATTAATTGGAGCTGTGACTCTTGGAGATTATGAGTTTGATCCTTCAATATTATTTGGTAACCCTAATCCTTATAGATTTGGATTAGCAGGATTGGGATGGTTTTTATTTATATATATGCTTATTCCTGGGATTTGGGAAGAAGTAGCTTATCGTGGAGTTGTAATTCCTATGCTATCAAAAAAATATCATGTAAGACCAACTCTTATAATCAGTAGTGTAATGTTTGGATTTGCTCATACTTTTAATCTCATCACATATTCTATTATTGGAATTGATCTTCTTAGTGCTGTAATTTCTGTTTCATTTCAAGTAATATATGCTTCACTATTCGGTTTGGCTTTTGGATATTTGTATATCAAAACGAAAAGTCTTCTTCCTAGTATAATTTTACATTACTTAATAGATTCTGCTGGTCAGATTTTTCTCAATACTGTTATTTCTGATATTTTTCTGAAAGGAATATTTTTAATTTGCTTCATAGGATTAATTCCTGCAATTCTTATAATGCTTTTAGTGAAATATGTAGTAAAAACGGATAATAGGGTGGATAATTTAGCCCCATTTTCCTAATTTTTATTTAATAATCCTAATCACTGCTAGAATCACTTATTACGTAAGCAATACATATCTTTAAAGCATTTTCTAGAACTCCCTTTTCAATCTTATCTAAAGTATCTGTCTCTTGATGGTAAAAACGAACCATTTTAAGTAAATTCATAGCAGTAATAGTACTAGCTTTAATTTTTGATTTTGAAAAAGCAGCAGCATCAGTACCTCCACTCATTAACCCTGCCAATTTTGTGAGAAAACTACCTCCGACCAAGTTTGCTACATTCGTCTTAATATCAACTAATTCAGAAGCCTTGATAAGTTTTTGAACAACTTCTTTACTATGGGTTGTTCTCGTCGTTGGTTCTGTTTTTGAAAATGCGATATTATCAATACTTGCGATTGCATCTAGATTGATACATTCAGCATCATACTTTTTTAATTCTTCTAAATGAGTTTCTACATAACGAAAAGCTCCTCTCAAAAAGGCTTCCTCACAACCAAATGATATAATTCTTATTTCTGTGTTCTTAGGTATAATTTCTTTATGGTTCTTCAAATATCTTCCTAAAGCTAAAATAATTGCAACTGCGCTTAAATTGTCGACAGCTCCTGGAACTTTATTTGCTTTTTCTCCAGGACTAACAAAAAAAAATAATGCTATTAATGGTATACTCCCAATAATCAATAGCCAAAGTACTAAATTAAAATAGGATTGGTAAATCATTGTGAGATCTATTAAACGTGAGAATATTGAGAGAATAACGA
>JBHLRA010000248.1:0-3388 GCA_048883045.1 Candidatus Thorarchaeota archaeon
CAGACTTTTGTTGATGGAAAAAATGTTATTGGGTCTCCTTTGGTTCAAGATCATAAAAGAGCGTATGAGGACGATAAGGGTCCAAACACAGGAGGAATGGGTTCATATTCTATGGAAGATCATCTTATGCCCTTTATTACTCAAGAAGATGTTCTGGAAGCACTTGAGGATATGAAGAAAACTGTAGCTGCAGTGAAAGCAGAGACCGGTGTTGAATATAAAGGATTTCTATATGGACAATTTATGAAAACAGCAGTAGGATTGAAATTAATTGAATTTAATTCTCGATTTGGTGACCCTGAAGCTATGAATGTTTTACCTCTATTAAAGGGTAATTTAGTTGATATTTGTTATGCAATTTTGAATGGAAATTTAGTTCAAAATTTTGAGTTTGAAAACAAGGCAACTGTGTGTAAATATTTGGCTCCAGAGGGATATCCTGTAAATCCTAAAAGTAATGAAGAAGTTAAAATTAACAAGGAAAAAATTAAAGAATCTGGAGCAAAATATTATTATGCTTCAGTATATCGGGAGGAAGGAAAAATATTTACTACTTCTTCAAGAGCGATGGGTGTGTTAGGTATTGCAGATTCTCTTGAGGAAGCAGAAAAAATAGCAGAAGAAGGAGTAGAATGCGTTTATGGAAAATTATTTCATAGAAAAGATGTAGGTACTAGAAAATTATTACAAAAACGTATTGATCACATGAATTCTCTTATAAATAAATAAAAATTATTTTACGTTTTATAAATTATCTAATTGATTATGTTTTATATTCTATAATCATCAAATTCTAATAATATCCCAAGTAGTTAATTCTTAAATTATGAATTGGCATGAGAAAAATGCAGAATTCAATGCTTTGTTAAAACAACTCTTTCATGATGATGATTGGCAGAAAAGAGCTGAAGCTGCAAGAAAATTAGGACTATTAAAAGATGGAAGAGCAACAAATTTATTGTGTAGAGCTCTTAGATCTGAAAAAGATCATACAGTAGTTAATAAAATAATAGAAGCATTAGGACGGATTAAAGATGGAAGAGCCACTTTAAGGATTATAGAACATCTCAAAAATGAACAAGAAAAGGATAATCCTGATAAATTTAGAATTATATATATTATAGAAAGTCTAACAAGGATTAAAGATAAGAGAGCATTAGCATATCTAGGACCATTATTAGATTCATCTGATGTAGAAATTAAAAACCTAACTATAAACGCTTTTGATATTATCGAACCAAATTGGCAAGAAATAATTGAAAGGGAAAGAAATAAATCAATTCAGGAAATTTTTAGAATAAAAGAATAACGGATTCTTAGATAATAGCTCTTTAATAAGTAGGTTTTTAACTTCTTATATCATAAATAGTTTAAAATACTTTACCCAAGGAAATATTTTTTGATTAAAAAGAAATTAGTTTGTTGTTGGGACTTGGAGGGTCCTATTAGCATTATCGATTTTGCAGCGGAATTAGGGAAAAACCTAAACAAAAAATTAGGTTTAAATTTACTCGAATATAATATGGCTGAATTTTTTACTATGATTTCTAATTATGATGATTATATTATTGATGTACCTGGAGTTAAAGAACAACTGGATATTCCCGAATATCAACCAGGAGATACGTTACGCTTAATGGCCCCTTTATATGCATCCTGCTATACAGACGAAGAATTAATCAACAAAGCTAGAAGCAACTTAGGATTATTGCCAGGCTGTAAAGAATTAATGAAAATTTTGCATAAAAATTGGGATATATACGTAATTTCTACAAGTTTTACTCATTTTGCCCATAATGTAACAGCTGCACTGGAGATTCCAAGAGATCATGTATTTTGTACAGATTTCAATATTATAAACCTGAAGAAAAGCAAACCTAATATTGAAGAAGCAATAAATATATTGATAAAGGAGATATTTAAGAAATATCTTACCAATGGAAAAGATCTTAATATTGTTATTGAAGATTTAAATAAATTTTTCTGGTTAGGCTCAGAATCGGATTATGTAAGGATTATGAATCAGGTGATAGTTCGTGGGGGGAAAAGAAAGGAATTAGCAGTTGAGGAAATATCTAAGAAAACGGAAATACCTATTTCAGAAATGATTGCATTAGGTGATTCTATTACTGATATTAATATGCTCCAAAGGGTGTGCGATGAAGGAGGTGTTGCTATTTCTTTTAATGGAAATAAGTTTAGTGTTAACCATTCTAATGTAGCTCTTACTACAACAAATGCTTTAGGAGTTTTACCTATTTTCCAAGAATTAAAACACTTAAAAAATTTCTTGGAAGTCTGGGAATTAAATTTTATGAACTTTCAGAATAATCCAAAAAATATTCCTCCCGATTTAATTTCTCATCAGTGTAAAGAATTCTTCATAAAATACAACTTTATACCTGAGATCATTAATCTGAAAAATAAATCAAGTAAAGAAATGAAAGAAATAATTTTGAGACAAGAAAAGATAAGAAAATTTATGAGGGGATGGGCAAGCGATTTAGGGTAGACTAAAGATAGTCAAGTTATTTTGTACCATTCTTTTGTTGTAGAATTTAGCTTTCATGATTTCGAAATAGATAAAAAATATATTATAATATATCTAATTTTTTCATAAGAAAGGATTAATTTTCTGCTAAATTGTTCTACTAAAAAAAATTCTAATGTATGGGGTAATTGTAAGAAATGACAAGTACATTTGAAAGTTACAGTAAAATTGGGCAAATATTTTCTGAAAATATTGATGATCTAATATTTATTATTAATGATAAGCACCAGTGCGAATATATCAATTTTGAAGATTTTATATCAAAAAGAAATTTCAATGAATATATTCATCCTGATGATTTTAAAGGGGTAAATAGACTAATAAAAGACATTTATAAAACTGGTTTCGGAATTTTAGATGCTCAAATTAAATATAAAGGTAATCCATTTAAATGGTTCGAAATAAAAGGAAGAAGTTTTAGAGATAATGAGGATAATGAAAAAAAAGTTCTTCTAATTTGCAGAGAAATAACAAAATTTAAGGATCTTGAGTTCAAAATGCAAAAGAGCCAAAAAAGATTTGGTGAATTGGCAGATTATGTACCAGAAATTCAATTTTGGAAACTTCTTCAAACACGAGAAGGAAAGAGTGTTGCTCAGAAAACTAGGGAAATGTTAGAATTAGTATTAGACAATATACCTCAACTCATTTATTGGAAAGATACAAACTTGGTATATATGGGGTGTAATAAGAATTTTGCCCTCTTAAACCAGATTACGGAACCAACAAGTATTATTGGGAGCACTGATGAAGATTTAATTTGGATTAAGGATAATGTGAAATCTATTAAAAGTAAGGAAATTGAAGTTATGAAAAATGATTCTGCTGAATATAATG
>JBHLRA010000249.1:0-3372 GCA_048883045.1 Candidatus Thorarchaeota archaeon
GAAAATGAAATTGAGATTATTCCAGAATTCATGAGAAATCTTTCATCTCTAAAATATTTAGATTTAAGTTCAAATCCGATAAGGAATGATCCAAATACTGTTAAAGTTCTCAATGAAATGAAAAACAATGGTGTTGAAATAATTCTAAATTATTAATTTCCAAATCTCTAATTTTTAAAAAAAAAAAAAAAATTATTTTCTATAATAGTCAAAAATTACTTTTCCAATGGCTACTCCAATCACTATTAAGACAATCAGAGCAGTATAACCTACAACTGGACTAGATTTAATTGACTGTTCGAATATTTGTTTTATAAAAATTCCTAAAGTAGACCATATACCAACAAGACCATAGGCAACATCTTTGCGGAGCAATACCGTGAGGACATAAAGTAATGCAACTACAACTAATACGATAACTGTCCAGATTTCTTCAGTGACGCCAAATCCGTTCCAGCTGATTGAGACGAAGAACGCTGTGATATTTGCAACAGTGGCAGTAGTAATCCAGCCAAAATATACACTAATGGGGACATGGATAAATCTCTTCTCTTGCTTCGATACTTCTTCCTTTCCTATCCCTAATCTAAGATATAATAACAAGAGAGATGCGAAAAGCACAAACATAATGATAAGAGAGAGCAAAACTTGTTCATAATGCCAAAAGAAAATCCATAAGACATTTGCAACACTGCTTAGAATAAAGAAGTAACTAATCTTATCTAAAAAAGGTAAATCTTCTTTTTCTGATTTGAAGAAATCTTTACCTTGGTAAACTGCAAAGATACCCAATAAGATATAGATTACACTCCAGATCGAGAACGTAATACCTGCTGGGACAAAAAAGTTGGGAAGGTTATCTGATAATTCTTGCGTAGTCTTATTATTTATAGGAAGACCTACCGCCAGAAAATTAACAACAACAGTAGCGATAAATCCAAAAAAATTCAAAATTTGCATCGATTTTTTCTTTATCATTTCTAAAGTTAACTCTTTTTTTTTAATTCAAATTTAATAATTTTTAATTAAAAAGTGGATAACTACTTAATTTTATGTATTCTTGTTATTTATCTATTCTACTTGTAAAGAATAAAAAAAACAGTGGAAATTACAGTTTTGGAAAAGAATTTTTTATAATTAATTTATAATGTAAAGATTTGTAATTTCAATGAATTAAAGTTCTTTCTCATCAATTAAACCATTATTATGAAATTTTTTAAATATGTAAGGGAACTGTTATACAAACAATAATTTAATCAAAAAAAAGGAAAATGGGATTTTAAATGGTAAAGAAAACAATCTTAAAAATTATGGTTGTAATTGGCATAGTATTTCTTATTCTTGCACCAATTTTAGGTTATACTTTGGATAGGGTGGAAGTGTACAATAGAAAGCCTATAAATATTGATGAAAATAGTAGTAATGGTCTGAAGGAAGCATTTGCTTATCATTTTTCTTTGGTAAGTCAGCAAAAAATACGCATTGAATTTTCTGTGTATTATGCTAATGTCTCAGCAACTCTTAAAATCTTTGGAAAGGGATATTATGATCAACAATATGCTTTAAATAACACGCCTCTAGATAATCTGAATGGTTTAGATTTTGTCTATTCTCAATTTGCGTGGGGTCAGTCACCCTCAACGTACACTTATTCAGATAATGAGAGAAGCTTTGGTTATAATGAGGATGGATATTGGTATATTGAATTTGCTGGAGATACCAGTGGAGATTATCTCATTTCAATACCAGGATCTTATGTAATAGTAGTTTATGGAGATAATAATGGTCCCCCTTCTGATACGGTCGTAAGGTTCAATCTTGTGATAAAAGTAGATGGTCCGGGAGATTTATTAGAGGATTTATGCTATTATATCGGTGGAGGCATTATAGGAGTTGCGATTTTGCTGATATTCTATACTTATTATAAGAAATTTAAGGGAGGTCGATAGAAATGGGAGATGAAAGAAGTTTCTTTGATAAACTACCTTTATTGGATAAAAATAAGGCCACAAAATATATTATATATGGATTATTAGCAGCCCTTCTTTTTGGATTAATCATGATGATAAGCCGTTCAATTGCTCAAAACGCAGGTACATGGTATAATTTAGCTTACCAAGAAAACCAGATTAATTATTGGAATGGAGTTTATGGTTATAATGATTATATACAGAGAAATGAAGAAATTGAGGAAACTATGTATTGGATGCAGTGGCAAGACGTAATTTTCATGAATATTGCTAGGGTTGGAGTTAACATTTCTTTGTTTTTCATCCTTATCGGATTTTTAAGTTTTGCTGTCAATGATAAAATTGATGAAAAAACACGAAGAATATGCCTAATTATTTCGGGTTTAATACTATTCGTTATTATGTTTACGACACTTTTTGCTTCAATAAGCATTTCCGTATCCTAATCTAAAATTCTTTTTTTTTTTTAATTCTCGACAGATCATAATTGCACTGGCATTTAAATTGTTCTCAAACTAAACTAAGGAAAAGATCAATACAAAATTTGTGTTGTTTAAAAATTAATTTTTCAAATTATGATTATGAGCACTATTAACAGAAGTAAGTTGTACAAATACAGCCTTATTTTTTGTACCTTATTAGTAGCTATCCTTGTATCTCTTATCTATATTTTAAATTTTGACTTGGTTATATTAGCAATCGAGAGTTACGAAGGGGCTTTAGAAATTATGATCACTATCTGCATCAGAATCATCCTTTTATTTATTATGTGTCTATATTTATTTGGTAAGTGGTTTAAGCAGGAAGCACAATTTCTCTCAGATATTCCCTTTTTGTTAGGTTTATTCTTTCTGATCTTGATGTTTGGTAAAGCACTTGACCTTTTTCATGATATTACCTACTTTACATTCAATGATGATGTAGTGCTAGTATTGCTAAAAGTTAGATTTTTTACTATTATTTTCGAAGTAGCTCCTTTACTATACCTTGGTATGGAGGTAATTTTCTTTAGACTAGAAGATAAGTATAGTAAATTAAAAAATAAGGCTTATATGAACAGATTGAGAACCATATTAATTGCTATGATTGTAATAATTGAATCAATCCCCGTCCTTATAGGACCAAGTGTAACCATTGTAACCATGATTCTACCGTTTATTCTTATCCCTTCATTAATTGGAATAGTCTATATTTTTTACATGGCTTATCGCCTTAATCGATTAACGGTAGTTAAACCAGGAATATTAACGATTGGATTCTTCTTATATATGCTATCAAGCATTTTTCGACCATTATTATTAAATATAATTGGTGAAGAAGCAATATATTTAGTAATAGTGGAGACTATAGATATTATTATTTTTCTGATCATTTTCTTTGGTCTATATAAAAAATAGTAAGT
>JBHLRA010000250.1:0-3341 GCA_048883045.1 Candidatus Thorarchaeota archaeon
TGAGGATGCCAAGGAAAACCTGCCATATAATCGCTAGGATTATCTGAATGAAAATCGTCAAGGAGTAAAAATGGATCGAGTAACTCATCAGCGTAACCAAAAGCGCGTTTTAAACGAACTCCTGCCCCCTCCATCGTTAGTTTACTTTTTAAAGTAACCTTAATCTTTCGTATTTTATTCATAATATTTAACACTTCAGTCAGCCCCTTATTTTTTTCCCTTATAAAAATTAAATCTCTTTCGAAATTTGTAAATAAATCATAACCGTTTAATAAAAGCACTTAATTTATAAAACAAACTAATCTATTCTATGCTAAATCATAGATTATTAAATGCCCCGAAAAAGCCAAAAAAGTTTGTACAAGCAGCAATCGAATTTTTAAATAAGCACGCGAAAAATAAAAAAGTTTTTTGTGCATTATCTGGTGGTATTGATAGTTCTGCAACATATCTCCTACTAAAAGAAGCTAAAATCAATACTATTCCTGTATTTATCGACCACGGTTTAATGAGGATTATCAATGGTATTGAAGAAAGAGAATATATACAAAAATTGTTTCCAGATTTAAGAGTTATAGATATTAGGAAGGATTTTTTGCCAAAAATATATGGTGAGGGAGATGCTGAAAATAAGCGAAAACTCTTCAAAGCAGCTTATTCTGAAATCATAAGTAAAGTAATTCGTGAAGAAAATTGTGACCTATTAGCAGATGGAACTATACTTCCAGATATTGAAGAAAGTTTTGGAGTCAAGATTAGTGATTTGAAAGAGTCAATGAGTCTTGAGGCAGAAAAAGAATTGATGGAAAAACATTTGGGAGGGTTTGTAAAAAGTCAGCATAATGTTGAGATTGAGTACGATGTAGAAGCAACTGTTCAACCTGTTGCTAGCCTTACTAAACATGAAGTCCGTAAAATCCTTGAATATTTTAATATGCCACAGGAGCTTATATACAGAAAAGCTTTTCCTGGACCAGCACTTTCAGCCAGAATTATAGGACCTATTACTGAGGAAAACCTTACTTTTGAGAAGAAAGTCCATGATCTAATTGAATCTTCAGTTGAAAAATATTATCAAGAAACTTACGGAAAGATGATGATTATTAACAAGGATGGCGAACAGGAACCATTTCAAGTTTTTGCCGCTATAAGTGAAGATGTTCTAAACAAAAAGGTTACCGGACTTGTTGATGGAAAAAGAACTTATGAAAAATCTTTATGTGAAAAAGGAGATTGGGATTTTAAAGAATTAATTAAAAAAGCTTCTGAATTAGAAGGATATGCTAGAATTCTTTATGAATTAGGAGGTAAAGCTGACGGGAAGTATGATGTTATTATTAGATCTATAAATAGTAAAGATGCTAGAACTGCAAGTGTTACTGAATTACCATTAGATTTGTTAAAAGCATTGACACAAAAATTACTTACTTTCCCACAAACTAAAAAGATTTATTTTGATGTAACCCCAAAGCCACCAGCAACTATAGAGTATGTATGAATATACTTTATATAAATAACTTAAGTGCCTCCTTTTTGTTCTGTAGGTAAAGTGAGCACTTTAAATAATCTTTTAAGAACATTACTTTTTACTTCTCGAAAAGTTGCATAATTTATACCAATTATATCAAATCTTTTAAGAAAATATTTTAAACGATTCTGAAAAGATTTAAAATTCTTTTTAATTTTTGGTGTCCATCCAGTTTCAGCAAAAGCTATCAGACGTGGAAAAGTCTGCCATTCTAAACGTTTGATGTTTGGGACATATTCCGACCATAAAGGAGCCTCTAATCCTAAAATACGTTTATGATATTTTTCTTCTAACTTTTTTGGAATTGGTTCAAATTTATATGCCATTTTAAGTGGAGTAAAGGAATAGGAATGATCTAAGTATGTATATTTATAATTAGTCATTATTACATCTCCCCCTTTTTTAATATGCTCAAAAATTCTTTTCATATGCCTAACCCAATATTGACAAATCATTTTCCCATTTAAATTCTCATTTAAAGCATCATTCCATATTATTATTTTTTGATTATAATTAATCAGAAAGGATAATAATCGGTTTGTAAAATAAGGTTGAAGTTCTCTTACCGTTTTTAACCCTTCATTTTGTAATCTTAATTGACAGTCTAGACATTCTTTCCATCTCCTTTTAACTACTTCATCACCGCCTATATGAATGATTTTTGCAGGGAAAAGATCTGCTATTTCTTTTAGGACGTTCTGAACAAATTCAAATACTTCCTCTTTTCCTATACATAATATGTCTCTATGAATTCCCCAATGTGTAGAGACTCTAAAGGGGTATCCTTTACAACTTAAATTAGGGTAGGAAGCTAAAGCAGCTCTTGTATGACCTGGTAAGTCTATTTCAGGTATTATTTGAATAAATCGATCACTGGCATATTTTATAATTTCTTTAATATCATCTTGAGAATAGTATCCTGAATGAGGAACACCATCATGTTTTTTGCTAAAAAGACCACCAACTACCGTTTCTTCTCTTTTAGAACCAATTTCAATAAGTTTTGGATATTTTTTTATTTCAATTCTCCAACCTTGATCATCAGTTAAGTGCCAATGAAACTTGTTTAATTTTAATAAACTCATCAAATCCAGCATTTTTTTAACTATTTCCTTCCCATGAAAATGTCGCGCCTCATCAAGCATAAATCCACGCCAAGAAAATCGTGGATAATCTTTTATTTTTAAACAAGGAATTAGCCATTCTATGCCTTCAACTCTCGCTTTATTTTCTATTTCGGGGGGAAGAAGCTGCCTTAGGGTTTGAATGCCATAAAAAATACCGGCTGAGTAATGTGCAATAATATTTATACTTTTAGCACTTATTTCAATATTATATCCCTCAAATCCTAATTCTTGTTTGCTATCAATTAATTTTAAATTGATTGAAATGCCATTATCACTTTCATCTTTAGTTTCTTTCACATTTAAATTAAATCCTGTAGCGGGGAAAAGAATATTGCTCAAGTACTTGCTTAGCTTTAATAGCTCTTGATCTGAATATATTATTGTATCTTCTGTTAATATAAACTTTCCAGAAAATATATCCATAAATGCAGGTTCAGGAATAATGTTAATATTTTGAATACTACTCACTCTTTTAGTCAATCCTTTAAAATTAAAAAACAAAAATGATTATTAAAATTAATTAGATATGGAAGGAATGTATAAATTGACTTTTTTGTGACTAAAATGAAACTAACAATCAAAAATGAATGGTTTTTAGATGAAGAAGGACGCAGAGTACTGCTTAGAGGAGTTAACTTGGGCGGAAGTAGTAAAGTCCCTTATACTCCAAACGGAGCAACGCATAT
>JBHLRA010000251.1:0-3264 GCA_048883045.1 Candidatus Thorarchaeota archaeon
CTTAAAAGAACAAGACTTCTTAAAGAAGAGGGAAATTATTTGCACTACTTATTTACAACTGCTCTTTTTCGATTTAAAGATGATGTGGAATTCTTATTCGATGAGACAAAAAAAGAAATCCACTTCAAATCCCAATCTCGAATAGGAGGTTATGATTGGGATACCAATAGAAAAAGAATGGAAAATATAAGAAAACTATTTCTAAGCAATAAAGTGTAAAAGACTTTCATTAAAATTATAAACTAATATTTTAATTGTTTTTTCATGATTTTATTACTTTTTTTATTCTAACAGTTTAAAACTATTTATGAATGATAATGAGGATATTAAAATCCTTTATTTAGTAACTGAATACTACGGGGAATTATTATTATGACTAAAAATGAAAGGAAACTAGTTTTTGTATATAATGCTGATTCTGGAGTTATTAGTTTATTTAAAGATTTTTGGAAAAAGATTCTTAGACCTAGCTCGTATGAATGTAATCTATGTATGCAAACCTTTGGTGCTTTTTCTATGAAGAAAGATTGGAAAGCCTTTATTAATAATCTAAATATAGATACTGAATTTTTGCATCGGGATGAATTTGAACAAAAATATGATGTAAAAGATGCTAAATATCCTTCAGCTTATATATACGATGATGGTCAATTAAATTTATTGATTTCTGAAGATGAATTGAATCCTGTTCGGTCTCTAGATGAGATGGAAGTGTTAGTTTTAGGAAAAATAGAGAATCTTTCTTATGTTCCGACTACTATAGCGTAATTTTTATTTCTTTCAAATTATTGTTTATAACCTATAATTTAAAAAAATTTAGAATTAAAAGAATTTTATATCATATACAAAAAAACTATGAAGAGTTGATTTAATTGATTGAAGAAGATGGAAAAAAATTAATTTTTGTTTATAATGCGGATTCTGGGGGCTTTTTTACTGGATTTAAAGATACATTACACAAAACATTTCGTAAAAGCACTTACCAATGCAATTTATGTGCAGTAACTTTTGGTGCATTTGGAATGAAAAAAGAATGGAAAACTTTTGTAAATAATCTTGATGTTCCTGTAGAATTTAAGAAAAAAGATAAATTTAAGTTCGAATTCTTGCATAAGGATGAATTTAATGAAAAATATAATATTGTTGATGCAAAATTTCCTTCAGCTTACCTTCTAGATAAAACTGGACTCGAGGTATTTATAACTCAAGAGGAAATGAATGCTGTGAAATCAATCGATGAGTTAAAAGAATTGGTTAATCAAAAAACTGAAAATTTTGAATTGTAAATATGATATTCTAATTAATTTTCAACTCCTTTCTCCTAATATTAATCTATCCAATTTGGTTTTAGATATTCTATAGTTTGATTGATATCATGAGTAGGAGGTTTACAGGTTTTATTAATACAAACATAAGCAGTAGCCAAGCCATCAAGATTATAAAAAAATTCAACAAAATTAGAAAATTCATCAATATCTGGTGTTTCTTTCTCAGTATTTCTCAACATTAGTACTTTATTTGGCAAATATTCATTCTTTATTCCGTTTATAAGATTTTTTGTATCAATATCATCTGTATTACCCGCTACAACTAAGGAATAACTGGGACCAATAATAAAATCTATAGCTACTAAAAATTGAGTATAAGCGATAGGATTTGATTTTATGCTTTCAGAAAATACTCTAAGTAAAATGTCTGCTTTTTGCTCTAATTCATAGTCTCCAGTAATATAACTTAAACGCAATAAGTTAAGCAGAGCAATTGAATTTCCTGAAGGAATGGCTCCATCATAGATTTCTTTTTGTTTAGTTAATAATTCTTCACTATGCTTTGCTGTAAAGAAGAAACCTCCAATGTTATCATCCCAGAAATCCTCTAATTGTATTTTATGTAACTTAAGGGCGATTTTTAAATAAAAAATATCAAGAGTAGTTTCATATAATTCTATAAGCCCCCAAATGAAGAAAGCATAATCGGTTAAAAACCCACTAATTTCTGAAACTCCATCTTTATAGCGATGTAGTAGTTTATAATTAGAATCTTGAAGTTTTGAAAGGATAAAATTAACAGTTTTCTTAGCAATCTCTAGATAAGCATCATCTTTAAAGACACTTGCTGCCTTAGCCAAAGCTACAATTATTAAACCATTCCAATCAGTTAATATTTTATCATCTTTATGTGGATGAATTTTCTTTTCTCTTTCATGAAACAATTTTTGACGTATTTTTTCAATAAGCTCGAGATTTTCTTTACTTGGAAGGTTTTTTAGATGGAAAATGTTTTTTCCCGTTTTCTTTTGTGTAGATTCTTCAAGATAATTACCAGTATCTTTAACATTAAAAGTCTTATTTACTAAGTTTAATTCAGTTATATCTAGAATTTTTTCTAACTCATTACTTGACCAAACATAAAATTTTCCTTCTTCTCCTTCACTATCAGCATCTTCTGCTGAATAAAATCCGCCTTCTGGCGAATACATATCTCTTAAAACATATAAAAATATTTCTTTTGCTGTATTCTTAAATAAAACATTCTTGGTCGCTTGATATGCTTCAATATAAGCAATTGCGATCAGTGCTTGATCATATAGCATTTTTTCGAAATGAGGAACAAACCAAGTTGAATCTGTTGAATATCTGTGAAAGCCAAATCCAATTTGGTCAAATATTCCACCCTTTCTCATTTCTAATAAAGTTTTTTCTACCATTTCTAATGCTTTTTTCTCTCCTGTCCGCTTCCAATATCGAAGGAGAAATATAAGATTGTGTGGAGTAGGAAATTTTGGACGATTTCCAAACCCTCCATTTACAGAATCATATTGTATTGATAATTGACGGAACGCATCTTTGAGTGCACTTTCAGTAAACAATTCTCCGGGTGATTCTTGGTCAATGTTTTGGAGTCTAAATGTAATTTGATCCGCAGAATCTAATAGCTCGGATCTTTGGTTTTTCCATAGTTCTTTAATACGTTTAATGAGATCGATTAATCCAATTCGCCCAAAACGAGACTCTTTTGGGAAATATGTACCAGCAAAAAAAGGTTTTTTATCAGGTGTCATTATTATTGTTAATGGCCACCCTCCTGAGCCAGTCATCATCTGACATATTGTCATATAGATCTTGTCGATATCTGGACGTTCTTCTCTATCAACTTTTATTGATACAAAAACATCATTCATTAATCTAGCAACTTTTTCATCCTCGAATGATTCATGTGCCATAACATGACACCAATGACAAGTTGAATACCCAATAGAAAGAA
>JBHLRA010000252.1:0-3253 GCA_048883045.1 Candidatus Thorarchaeota archaeon
ATAAAAAATATTGATGATCTCTTAACTGCTCTAAAAGATTGTGGCTTCCAAGGAAGAAATCTTGGATTAGCACTTGATCTCTTAGAAAAAATGGTTTCTGATAAAAATTGTCTAACTGTTTTAACTCTAAGCGGAGCAATGATTCCTGCTGGGATGGGTGAACTGATTTCTGTATTAATGGAATATAAATTAATTGACATATTAATCAGTACTGGTGCTAATATTACTCATGATTTAGTTGATGCAGCAAGTAATATAGGACACTATCTTGGAAGTGTTAATGTTGATGATAATGAATTATTCAAACTTCGAATAAATAGGATTTATGATATCTTTCTTCCTGAAGAAAATTATACTAAAGCTGATATTAAATTATTAGAAATTATCCAATCTTCATTTGATAAGAAAAATATTCAAATTACACCCTCAGAATTTTTAAAAAAAATTGGTATTAAATTATCAGGCTATAATATCCTTTCTGTGGCTGCGAAAAATAATATCCCTATATTTATTCCGGCTTTCTCAGACTCAGAGTTAGCTTTAAAACTTATAAAGTATGATTTTTATGAGGGATATGATTTTCAATTCGATATCTTAGGAGATGTGAAAAAGTTTGGGGAGATTGTTAAAAATTATAAGGAGTATGGAACATTAATAGTAGGTGGCGGTGTTCCACGAAATTGGGCTCAACAGATCTTTCCAATGTTAGATCAATTTGATAAAATAACAAATATGGGATATAATTATTCAGTTCGTATTCACACCGCAATGGAGTACGATGGAGGACTTTCAGGAAGTACATTTTCAGAAGCAAAATCTTGGGGTAAATACTCTCTTGAGTCAAAACATGTAAGTGTATGGTGTGATGCTACAATTGCTTTACCTATTTTGGTTACAGGATTATTACAACGGTTAAAAATTAAATAATACAATGAAATTAAATCATGTAATAATATTTTATACTTGTTCAAATGTAAAATATAGATATTAGCAACAAATATCCTATAGACAAAATTATGTGGATAATTGCAAAAGTGGCGCCAACTTTCAATAATCTTTTAAAATTCAAGTTTTCTACGTCATGATTCTGAGCAATTTTTAATGTCATTACATCACAAGCCGCTCCCTGAGGTATAAGATTTCCACCAATATTTATTGCTATTATTAATGAATAATATAATGGAACTGAAGGATATCCAAATCCAAGTGGTTGTGCGGTCACTAACAAGCTTACAATTGGAATAAAGACAAGTGCTGTTGGAGTATTAGCAACCACACCTGAGACAAAACTAACAAGTAATAAAATAATTAAACTAACGAGAAAGGGATTTAGAGTTTCAAAGGGTATTCCTCTAAAAAGATCTTCAAAACCTGCAATACCTAAACAACCAACTACGACATATAATGAAATAAAGAAAAATATGATTTCCCATTCAATATCTTTTAAAAATTCACTCATCTTCTTTTTGGTAAATTTTTTATTAATTAGTACCAATAAAAAGGTTGAAAATGCAGCTGTCAAATATAAAAATGGTAATATGGCAAATAGAATAATAGTTATGATTATTGCTATACTATTAAAATAAAACATTTTTTTATTTGAGATCATCACTTTTGCATCTATAAGATCCAATACATATTTTCTTTGAAGTTCGTCAATTGGGGGTTCCTTACTCAGTTGAAATCTATCCATCAAAAAAGTTGTAATGAATAATAGGAAAAAAGAGAAGAGCCAATAATAGGTTATGAAATAAATAGTATCTAATTTAAATGCTGCTGAAATAATAATATTTTCACCACTAGAAAATGGAGTTATAATTGACCCTATATTTATACAAATAGTCATTCCCAATAAATAAGTACCTGCTCTGGTTTTCAAAAAACGGCATAAGCGTATTACTACTGGTGCTAGTATTAAAACTACTACAACATCACTAATTATAGCAGCTAAAATAGTTGTTATGAAACATAATAAATAAAAAAATGTTTTTCTATTTCCCTTTGATAATTTAAAAAGTTTTACTGCTAAAAATTCTAAAATATTCGAATCTTGTGCGATTTTAGTGATTATACTCATACATAAAATAACAACTATAGCTTCAAATTCGATAAATGATACAAAAGTCGAAATTGTTAAACCCTTCGTTATACCAGTAATAGTACCAGCTGCAAAACAGCATAATAAAGAAATTGTAACATAATCAAATCTCTTAGATGAATAGCTAATTAGGATAATAATAAAAATAGCAAATATTACAATTAGGAGCCAGTATTCCCCTAACATAATTAATATTACACTAGATTAGAGTTGAATTAATTTTTATTAAAGTCTAAGTAAAATTTAAACTTAGTTAAAATTATAAAAAAATATCTAAACCAAAAAAAAAATTCTTTAAAATGAAAAAAGTCTCTTTATTAAATTAGAGAATTTATTTTTATCAAGGTTATTTTTGTTGAATGGAGAAATAATTTTTTTACGGTTAACAGATGTTGGACGTAGTATTGATTTGAAAAAAGCTACTACTATGATTCCAGCAATCCAAGATAAGAGAATCATTAAAACTAAAGACACTCCTTCATACGTAGATTTTCCTGAATCTTTAAAATTAGAGCTTACTCAAAAAATAACCTCTGAATTAAAAAATGTAGAGAATATATCATTGCATGTCAAATTATATTCTGAAGGTGTTATTTCATTAATTGCTCGACTAAATTTTAATAACTTACCTTTAGAAGATTTACATAAATTACGTAGAATTACATTTAAAACTACTGATGGAGAATTTCAGATCAACAATTTTTTAAAATTTCATCATAATAAAGTTTTTACCCAAATAAGAGATTGTATTGGTGAAGAAGGCTTTTTATTTGGCGAATCTGAGCATGAAAAATACGCATTATATTGTTTAAGTGATGGAATAAAAAACCCAGAAGAATTTATTGAGAAAGAGAGAAAATATATTTCGGCATTGCTTATGGGAGAGAATCCTGACTTAAATCTCAGCATAGGCCAAATCAATAAAACGCTTGAGAGATACTTTTCTTTTTTAAAGGATGATTTAATAATTTTTGATTTTGATAGATGCTTAATTATTGATCCTAATGTTGATTATGAAGATATATTACTTGTTGTTGAGATGGCTAACTATCAATTACTTGAATTAAGAACTATAGACAAACTCTTAGATAGAAGATTAGCCATAGCAGAAGAAGATATACGTAAAATTTATTTTAAAAGTCGAAGCTTTTTTAG
>JBHLRA010000253.1:0-3207 GCA_048883045.1 Candidatus Thorarchaeota archaeon
TAGTTTAATTCAGTTCCACAACTCTTACAGACTTTATCATTCTTTGTATTTTTATCATATCCACATGCGAAACAAATTATCCCTTTATGATCTTTTGGTGGTTCAAAATCAAATCTCTCCTGTGGTGGTTTAGAGGATTGTTCATGATTTGAGTCTGATTCAGAGTCCAAATGTTTTTTTACATAATCTTCATCATGAGGAGTGATAATTTTAAAATCCTTTGAGGTTTGAATCTCTTTGAAACCTTCGGGTATACTTTTGAATTCAGAATTCTCTATGATTGAAACATCATTATTAGTCTTTTCTTTCCTAGGTTCAATCTCTTCCTTTTCAATCTTATGAGAAACCAATACGTCATTATCAATTGATTCAGAAGTAGTTTCTTCTTGAGTATCTTCTTCTAAAATAATTTCTTCATCGAACAATACTTTTTCTAATTGACCAGCTTTCAAATTTTTAATATGAGCCACAATACTCTTTGTTCTGTTGATAAGCATATTTTTATAAGTGGTGTTAATATTACGGGATTTTGAGAAATTTAGCGTCATTTCAGAAATCTCTAACCAAATTTTTATAGCAGATTCAATTTCATTTCTTCTTTCACAGCCTTTAGCTAATGCAACTTTAGTTTTCAGTACTTTATTAAATTTTTCAACATCCATCCATGATTCTACCCTTTTTTATTTAAAATACATATTTTACAAGTAAATTCAATTTAAAAAATTTGACCCAAAAATTAAAAATCCCTTACACTACTATTTTTTTAAGATTAAGATATAATTTAATTTCTCTCATTATAAAGTATCTAATATAAATAATATGTCTTTGAACCCATTTTCATCAAATGAAATAAAAAATCTTCGAGAAGCAATCGAAAAAAATGGTTGGAAAATAAACGGTGGCATAGAAAATTATTTTCGATATAGTTTGAAAAAGGAGAAAATTATTATATTTACTATAAAATTTCCTATAACATTACCGATAAGACTAAATGTTCCATTTGAGGTTGTAAGTTTTCGGGTTTCAATAGCTTTTAAAATTTGGAACTTAAACCAGAATTCTTTTACTTCAATACTTTACATAATGAAAGCTCTTAGAGCTTTAGCGATATCTCTCACCTTGGAACATTCATTTCCAATTATGGGAAAGGAACAAGAAATCGTTGGTATACTAAATGTGATAATGCCAGAATTAATAAGAGGAGAAAATGAGAATACTTGGCTAAATCGTATCAGAATTTCCCTTTTAAATAAGAGAGCACATTTAAAGGATCTTACAATAGATCAACATAATAATTTAGTAGAATCTCTCAGAAATATTGGATTAAATCCCACTTTTGAGTTACCTTGGGAATTAAAGAATGGTGTTCCCAAAATAAGAACATCTGAAACATTATTTTTTTCAAATGAGGATGAATCTAATGAATTCTTTATATTTGAAAAAGGATATGTTTCTTATTTTAAAGATCTCGAATATAAAAAATTCTACATCAGGAGTTCTTTTGATTCTTATTCTCCATACATACTGAATGCCTTATTTAATGACAATCCTGATTTTAAATTAGAAGAATTAGTGGAAAATTGGATTAAATTCTCGAGAATCATTCTCAATTCTATGTTAAAAATTATCGAAGGTGTTAAAATTAATCAGAGTGATCTTCTAAACTTTAGATCTTCAAAAGAATTAGTCTACAGAAGTAAAAATTTTGTTTTAGATCAAAATAATTTTCCCTTCTCTGCCCTTTGTTATGAGAGTTCAATTGCAAAAGAGTTATTCGCCTTTCACCATGATTTATTTAACAAACCTCCTACCAATTTTGAAGTTATTGAAACTATGAATCAATATACTGAAGCAGAAGAACTTATTAAGAATTATAATTTTGAGGAAGCTACTAAGCTTTTAAATGAATCATTAAAAGTCTTTAATAAGAATCAACAGAAAAAAGTGATTGTGTCAATCCTCTTAAAATTAAGGAAAATCGCAACTCTTTTAAATAACGAAGATTTAGCATGTAATTATTTGGAAAGCGCTCTTAGTGTTGCTAAATCAGGAGAAGTACCAATAGATTACATAATAAAAATACATTATAAATTAGGTATTACTTATTTCAAGAAGAAAGATTATGAGAAGGCTTTAAATCACTTTAATATAATTATCAATTTCTTGAAAAACGAAAAAACCCCTTTCATTAAAATCAATTATGTTGGAATGGCATACCTTTACATTGGGCTAATTTATTATGATGAAAGTAAGATTGTTGAATCAAAAGATTATTTTAGGAGAGTGGTTGAAATTGGGAATAAAATTCCTAAAATTAAATTAAGATATTTCTTAAATCGCGCAATTAGGTTTAAAAATGAAGGAAATCTTTCACAAGCTCAGAGATTCTTAAAAGCAGGTTTAAATAATACTGACTTTAATTTTGATGATATCCAAAATCAGTATATTTTTATTGATTATATTCTTGAAATAGCGGAATTCTATATTCATCACAGAAAAGATTCCAAGAAAGCAATTTATTATTTAAGCATTTTACAAAACCATCTTTCCCCAAAAGAAATCAAAGGTATAGAAAGAGCTATACGGTGGAACTTATTGATGAGTGATTATTACAAGATTATAGAAAGAAATAACCAAAAATCACAATTTCACATAAAACAAAGTCGAAATTTAAAAAATCAACTGCAGAAGATTGGTATAGGTGAATATTAAAAAAAAATTTATCTTTTAAATTGAGATCTTTTAGCCCCAAGACTATCTTTTTGACCTCCAAATCCACCACTAACAATTCGAGCATTATATAAATCCCGAAATCGCATTCTCGGAGGTTTCTTCTTTTTAGCATTAACTCCCGACTTTTCTATTTTTGGAGTTTGCATTTTAACCTTTCCGGCTTTTGTTAATGAACCATGAGAACCAGGCATTTTATTCTAATCAACTCAATTTTTTTATTATTAATATGATCTTATAAATAAAACCAAACTCTTAAATTTTGCTGTCAAATCCGCATCTTAAAGATCGGACTCCAATTTTTTATTAAACTTATAGATATTTTTCATAATTAAAGTAAATCTTGTTGTATGTGGGATTATGTCTAAAGAAGGATTTGATATTGTTAAAGACGATGAAGAAAAAATATTATATGGCGTTAATAAAATAGTTTGTTTTGCATGTGGGGAGCAGAATGATAAAGACACAAAAATTTGC
>JBHLRA010000254.1:0-3167 GCA_048883045.1 Candidatus Thorarchaeota archaeon
AATTTTTGATATTTTAAATTAAAGCGAAATACCGGTGGCTTTAATTTTTATTTGGCTCCAAAAAATTCTTTAAAAGAAATACCTAAGGCTACTACTTGAACGATCAGATTAGTCAGTATAAGATAAAATGGAAGATCCATTGTAGTAGCTAGAATTATCAAGAAAGGAATATCTAATGATAGAGATCCCCAAATAGCTACAATCCAAGCCCATTTCTCTTTCTTTCGAAAACCAAATAAAAGCACAATCACAAGAATAACTCCAAAGCTAATAAAAGTATATCCTACTATTCTGATATAACCGCTAAAAATCTCCCAAACTTCTGGATCAAAAGCAATTATGCTAGATTCCGTCTGTCCCAAATAAGTAAATTCATAAGGCATTAATGTCCCTGAAATTGCATCAATAAAACCAAAAATTAACATGGTTGCAACGGTATATAAAAGCAAGATGGTAGCAATATCCAAAAATCTTTCCTTAATATTCATATACAATTCACATCTTAGTTTTAATAGGTTTTTTTAAAATGAATTCAAATATTTACAATATTGTATATTAAAATAAGATATATCAATCTTAGTATAAACTTGGAAAGCAATAGAAGTTTGAAAAATCAATCTATTTAGAAGAATTTAATGACTTTCATTCAATTTTTATGAATTTCAAAAATTTGCTAGTGGAATCTTAAAATTTAATTATTCTTCTAATTTCGAATTTAAAGTAAGTTCTGCAATTTTTTGAAATATAGATTTAACATTTTCCCCCGTTATTGCTGAAGTCTCAAAAAATGGGGCATTTATCTTTTCACTTAGGTGTTCTGCCATCGGTAAGATAATTTTTCTCTCGTCTTTTAAGTCTATTTTGTTACCGATTAAAATTCGTGGAATTCCTGAAAGACCATACTTAACTGACGTCGAATACCAGTTATTTATATTTGAGAACGAACTTGATCTGGTAATATCGTATACTAACATCATTCCATCCGCTCCATTGAAGTATGGTCTGTGTAACATATAGAATTGTGGTTGACCTGCAATATCCCAGACCATGAGATTCACGGTGATGTCTTTACCCATATTATCTTTTATTGTGACGGGTTCCTTGCTGATATTAACACCTACAGTCGGTACATATTCATAGTTAAACTTTTCACCACAAAAATTTGATAGAAGGCTCGTTTTACCAACAGCAGGATCTCCGATTACTATTATCTTAAATATCATTTCAGTACGTCCTTGAAATACTATTTTTCCTTCTTTATTATCCTCTGACATGATCTTTCTCAAGTATCTTTTTGAAATTTTTCAGTTTTTAATTAATTAATTAATGCGTTTCGAATATAAAAATTTTAATCATTCATATTTAAGTTGAATTCGTTTTTTTATTTCACATTATGAAGTTTTACTTTTCTAACGGATTCTTGTTATATAATAAATTTCAGTTAAAATCTCATAAATTATTGAGATTCCACCAATTATCATAAAAGGTTTATATAATTCATTTCTGTAAACACAAACCTGAGCACATAGTTGTTGCTTAGGAAAATCTATAATCCATGACCACCAATATTCACAAGGGCTTCCACAAACTTCAAAACCAGGAATAATAGAGAAGAAACATAGATAAGATAAGATAAGAAAAAAAAATCCCAAACTGAGAAATATTAATCGAAGAATATTAATTTTGGAGATTGAATACTTCATATACTATCAATAATAAGAGCTTTTTCCTAATAAGGTTTAATTCTGGGTTCATGTATAAATTTACTTTGAAATTATAAAATAACAATCTTTTGTAATTTCGATTATTTTAACGAGTGGGTGTCTTAATCTCTTTGAAGCTGAATTCGCTTTCTTATTTCAAATTGTGAAGTCTTACTTTTTTCTCGAGAGATAAAAAAAATCTGATATAAGAAGAATTTAATTTCTATCCACTTATCTTCTAAATTCTTAATGAGCTTTAGGAGATTATCTTTCCCAGTAATTTGTCCAACGCTTAAATGGGGATTAAACCCTTTCTTATACTTATTCACATCATTACAATCAGGTACGATTTCAAGCATTTTAGCTTGCAAATCCTTAATTAATACAACCGGATCTGGTTTAAGCCATAATGTATACTTTTGATGACCATGATTAAAATAATGAAATTCCTTTAGGAGGATCTCAAATGGATCAATAGATTTACAAATCTCTGAAAAACTTTTGCTAAGCATATCATAATCAGTTTCAGGTCTAAAGGGATAGAGTAATGTTATATGAGGCATCCATCTATTGATTTGACGATCATATTTTTTCCGAATTTCTTGAATTGGCTCCCATTTATCTTCTGGTGGAATTATTACAACCGCAGAAAAATAAACTTTACTCATATTTAAATCTAAGTTGTTATATTTAGAGAATCCTATCTTTGAAACTAATTGTTTCTACAATATTATATGTTCAAGAATGTAAAAACTTATATAATTTAGAAATGAATATTTAAGAGGAGTTAAATCTAAAGAAGTGAATCCAATGACTTCGAATTTTGAAAAAAATTTAGAGAAATATGCAGAAGTGGTTTTAAAAGTAGCAATCAATCTGCAGCCTGGGCAACGCTTACTGATCGGCGCCCCTTCATATACTATTTTGGGTGTTCCTCTTGAATTAGCTCCTCTAATCAGGTTTATTACTAAAAAGGCTTATCAAATGGGAGCTAGATTTGTTGATGTAATGTGGGAGGATGATAGGATCAACCTTATTTGTTTCCAATATGCTCCAAAAGATTCTCTTGAAGAGTGTCCTAGCTGGCGTACTGAAGAGGCAATAAAACATGCGAAAGGTGGTGAAGCAATACTTTTCATTAACTCTTTTGAGCCAGATTTTTTTAATGGAATAGATATAAAACTAATTAGTAAATCTGCTGGAGCACGTTTGAAATATTATAAACCTTTGTTGGATCTTCGGCATAAGAATGCAATGAATTACACACTTATTGCCCCTCCAATCTCTGGATGGGCAGATAAAGTATTTCCGAATATCGCACAAAAGGAGCAAATTGAGAAATTATGGGAAACGATGTTTGAAATCTGTCGTATAAAACAACCAGATCCTATTTCTGCTTGGCGTAATCACATCAATCAGCTCCAATCTAGGTGTAGTTATTTGAATGAAAAACAATATAGTGCA
>JBHLRA010000255.1:0-3085 GCA_048883045.1 Candidatus Thorarchaeota archaeon
CTAAGGGAAAATAATATAATTCTTTTCATGATTGACCTTGATACAAGTGCAGCTGATTTCCTATCGTACCTTTTAATAGTAAAATTTCAAAAAATTGCTTCTGAGTCTTTTAATGAAGTGATAAAAGTAGTAAAAAATTATTTTTATGTTTGGAGAGTTGCTAACGAGGAAGCTTTCATCTTCACCATTTTCATTGATAAATTAAGAGAAATTGATGAACAAGTCAAAGAAATTGAAAAAATTCCATATGTAAAAGAAGTAATCAGTTTTGTACCAACAAAAATGTTCTATTTCGAGAATTGGTTGGATAAGTTAATTACTAATAATGCAGTTGACTGATGCGGATCTCGCATCTCAAAAGATTTTTCAGAGTCCATAATGTATAAATGAAGTCCTTAATTAATATAAGCGACAATATATAATGGGAAATTTGGGTGTTTAAATAAGTGAGTATGAAAACCTTTAAAGATTTAATAGAGGAAGTTCATAAAAAGGGTATTTGTCAAGAATGTGGTGGGTGTGTAAGTTTTTGTAATGCTCTTGAAAAGGAAATTATTGGATTCAAAACCTCCAGTGGCCCACCTGAATATATAAATGAAGATCAATGCCTTGAATGTGGCATATGTTACGCAATATGTCCACAAACGCATGTATTAGATGATGACCTTAATGAAATTTATAACTTTTCAGATTTCTCTTCAATGCCAATTGGAAATTTTAGGAATATTTATATTTGCCAAACAAATGATGAAGAATTTTTAAAATATGGAACTGATGGAGGAGTTGTAAATACTTTATTAAACTTTTTATTAGAAAAGAAAATGATTGACGGTGCTATAGTTGCCAAAACTAAGGCTGCTTTTTCTAGAGAGGCGAATATTGCAAAAAGTAGAGATGACTTAATTGATTCTTCAGGAGTTAAATTAGATTTGCATCATCAAGTAACAGAAATACAAAAATTCCATACTTATACCAGTTCCATACAAGAATTAAAAAAAGTTAAGTTTGATAAGCTAGCAGTCGTTGGAACTCCATGTCAAATATATACTATTAGATGTATGCAAGATTTAGGCATAATTCCGTCGCAAAATATTGATTTATGTATAGGATTATTTTGTTATGAAAACTTCTTTTTTGATAACACTAAAGGCAAACAATTTGAAAAAGACTTTAAAGTTAAGTTCGAAGATATTGAAAAACTCAATATAAAGGAAGATTTAATTATTAAAGTAAAAGATGATAAAACAATTCATATTCCCTTTAAGAAATTAAACAATTATATGCGATCTGCGTGTAATGCATGTAATGATTTTACTAATATTTATGCTGATATAAGCTTTGGTGGGTTAGGTTCTCCTGATAAATTTACAACAGTAATTACTCGTACAAAAAAAGGAGATGAAATTTTCGATAAGGCACTTAAAGCTGAAGTAATAAGATCTGTAAAAATTGAAAAAGAACGGTTAAAAGAAATAAAAGATCTGCTATCGAAATACTCCAAGCAAAAGATAATGCGAAAGGAATCTTTTATGAATCAGCAATAAATAAATGTAAATTTAGAGTTTGAATATTAATTACTTACTATATTTTTTATTCCATTCTGCTTGCTTTTTTGCAGAATTATCTCTCATTTGGCACTTATGATGAATCATATCTTGATTTTCAAAAGCTTGATCTAGTAGATCATCTAAATCATCTTCAGGTTCATTCTTTTTCTTCTCAGACATAATTCTTTTTACTTTATTAGAAACATAAATTTTAGATTAATAAAAAACTACAATTATCAGATAATATAGGATAATCTAATCCTTAAATGTTATTCTTATATTTTATTGCTCACGTTATTCAATTAAAATTTGAACAGCTTAAAGCTGATGTTATAAAATCCATAATAGTTGAAAAAGAACGGTTAAAAGAAATTTGATAAAAGCGTAGCAATTTAAGATACGGCTGTATTTACTGTCTTCGTAAATGAATTGAGAAATAGTTTATTAATCATTTAATTGATAATAGAAACCTTCATTTTTTAGGATTTTTAAGATTCCGTTCTTTCTAAAGGTGTTAAAGAGTTTCTTCACTTCTACGGTTGGTATCCCATAATTTTCAGCTATAATTTCAATCATAAATTTAGGAAATTTCTTATAGCTTTTTTGCAAAGAGTGAAGGGCTTCCATAAACCTTTCAGAATAATCAATTTCTGATAAAACCATTTTTCTCAACCTCAGTTGTTAGAAAAATATATTATTTTAATACTTATAATATTCTTAATTCTATTAATAATGTGATGTATCGGATATATAAAGATTGGTATAAAAAAACAATTAATGTGGTGATAAGCTGTCACAATATTCAAATAATGATATATCAATTTTTCAAATCATTTTAGAATTGCTGAAAAAACTCAAAAAAATTTAATATCTCCAAATTACTAAATAAATAGATCTTTGGATTTTAAGTGAATTATGGTTATTAAAAATGGAATCTATTCATAAAAGAGGTGTGAGTAAAGAACACCCTAAAGGACATCTAATACAACTTGCTGTTGGGTTTATTTTTTTTCTTATTTGGATTTTAGATTCTTTTATTTTTATGTTTTCGACTATTTTAGCCAATTATATTTCCTTTTTTATACGTTTAATATTATTTTTGAGTTTTTTGATAATAGGATTCTTTCTCATATTTAGAACGGGTCATATATTGTTTCATAAGGAAGATACATCTTCTAAACTAATAAAAACAGGGATTTTTGCACATACAAGGCACCCTTTATATCTTGGAGTTCTCATAGTATATATTGGGTTTATACTTTTAACAATATCAATGCTTTCAATTGTTGGCTTTATCATCGTATTTATCCTATATGATCGTATTGCTACTTTTGAAGAGAAGGAACTTGAGAAGTCGTTTCAAGAAGAATATGTAGAATACAAGAGACATGTCTCTAAGTGGATTCCTATATTTAAAAAAAGATAAGGCTATTTCAATTAATCATTAGCAAACCAGAAACGTTTACCATTTTTAATCCAGTTTTCTAATCCCATCTCTCTGATACTTTGAAAGTTTTTCAAATAAGAATCGCCATATA
>JBHLRA010000256.1:0-3061 GCA_048883045.1 Candidatus Thorarchaeota archaeon
CTTTACAAGTGTAGTTTTACCTCCTCCATGACCCCCTATAAGTAACATTGCGGAGTTGGGAACTATAGCATTAAGGAGGCATAATGATAATATTTCAGGCAAAAATCGTGTGTTCACTTTTTTACTATTTTCTGGTATAAATTTAATACTTAAATCTTTATTATGTACAAATAGTTGGTTCGCTTGTATTAGATTGATGATCTTCCACACTTTTTTCCGTAAGTTGTCTTCTTCTCCTAATTTTGTCGACATTTCCGCTAGTCTCTTAAGATTTTCAATATTAAATAAGAAGCAGTTTGAATATTTAATTTTATGTCTTAAAAAGAAGTTGTTCTATAACTTATTCGAATAATCTACTTTTTCAAATTACTATAAGTTATAATAAAAACATACGCTCCAAGGGATATGCAATAGAAGGGATAAAAAATCCAAGAATAAATCCAACAGGAATAACCCACCATAAATCAAGAACCCACCCTATCCCCATACCGTATTGTTCCTCAGCAGTAGCGAGTGTATGAAAAAATATATCCGTGGCAGCAAACCCACAGATTAAAGAACAGAGAGTGCATACTATTAGCCAAATTTTCCACTTCTCCATAGAATTAACCTCCTAATTTTTAATTAAAGAATTTATTTAGTGTTAGATTTGCTTTTAATACTGCGAAGATAGTAGAAATTATTCTCTTAGGATTAAATACGAAAGAAAAACCTCTTGCTTTAATCATTCTTGATACAAATCCTACAGCATTCTTATGGTAAGCATGATGTTTAAATGCATATTGTAATAAATCCTGTAACTTTTTTGAACTTAAATGGGATGTATGATATACTGGTTTAAAAGGAGTATATTTACTCCAATCTTTTGTTACAATTAAATTTTTATGTTCCATATCCTCATAGATTGGTGTTCCAGGATAAGGAGTTAGTAAGTTAAGGACTAAGATATCAACATCAATTTTTTTCATATAATTAATTTCCTTCATAATCTCTTGTTCAGTTGCATTTAAATCAAATCCAATGATTACGCTTCCAAATACACTTATATTATAGGAGTGTAGTATTTCTATTGCTTTTAATACTTCATTAAAGCTCATTCGTTTGTTCATATCCTTTAGAGTCTCATTGTTAACAGATTCAATGCCAATTAAAACTGACCAAAATCCTGCTTCACTCATCAATTTTATCATTTGAGGTGATTTTAGAACTGAATCTACTCGAATTTGAGCATAAAATTTGAAATCATTCATCTCTCCTTTCTTTTTACATTCTATGATCTTTGAACATAATTCCTCAATCCTTTTTGTACTGGCAGTGAGATTGTCATCAAGAATTATTATATCGGTTATTTTCTTATTTTTAGAAATTATCTTTAACTCGGTTATTATGCTATCTACAGGTCTTGATCTCCAGGTGCCTTTCATTGAAACAGGGGTTGTACAAAACCTACATCTATGGGGACATCCTCGTGAAGTCTGGATTGTATCAATTTTCATACCTAATAAGGTATAATTGTTATTTTTTACTAGATCCCTTGAAGGATATCTAAGATTTTTCAAACTTTTCATCAGTTCTCTATCTGGATTATGAATTATGCTTCCATCAGATTTGTATGAGATTCCTTTTACATCTATAGGAGATCCTTTGAGAATTAATTCTCTAAATGTTATTTCTCCTTCTCCTCTAACAATTATGTCAACTTCTTCTAATTCCAATGCCTTTTCTGGCATCATTGATGGTTGACGACCACCAAAAACAACTGTAATATCCTTGTTTATTCTTTTAACCATTTTGGCAATATCATTACATACATAAATAGATGAACATACTAAAACTGAAATGCCTACTATGTCTGGATTATATTCCTTAACTCTATCTTTTAATTGTTTATTATTTAAATTTTCAATCTTCGCATCTATAATTTTAACATCTACGTCCAAATCTTTCAAATAACTAGCTATATACATAAGGCCAATTGGAGGATAGATTCTCTGAATAAACCGATTAGCCTCTTCCATCCGATAATTTGGCATAATAAATAGAATTTTCTTCCACCTGAGGACTGATAGATTCATAATTTTTCCACTTCTTATTATTTCACTAATCATAATTAATTATATTATGGAATCTAATTATAGTTTTTAGTATGAAACTAATGTTGGATCATTAGACTATCTTTGGATTTTTATAGCTTTAGATCCAAAACTTGAATTAAAATAATTTAAGTATATGTGGATTTCGAAAAGATTTGATTTATATTTATTATTTTAAGAAGAAAATTTCATTTAATTCTTCTATTACAAAATCTGGTTGAAAATCCCATTCTTTGTAGTGTTTATTATGTGGTCTTGTTTCCCTTCTAATTAAACATGCATTAATGTTAGCTCTTTTGGCGGCAATAATGTCAAATTTTGAATCTCCTACAAAAATAGCTTTTGATTTTTTCGGATCAAACTTGAATTTTTCTAATACGGTTAAAATACCTTTTGGAGATGGTTTAGCTAATTCTTGGTCATTTTCATAATAACCTAAACTAAAAAGTTCATGAAAAAATTGAGTAATATTAAATTTATCTAAAATATAATTAACAATATAATATGCTGCGTTTGAAACTATAGCGAGTTTATTCTCTTTTTGTTTATGGATCATTCGTAGGGTACTAAAAACGTCATTATACAAGAAGATCTGTTTTTGGTTTATTAATTTCTTCCTCATAGTAAAATCTATCTCATCAAAGACTTTCCAAAAATTCTGAGGATTATTGATACCCCATTCTTCTAAAACATCAAAGAAGTCTTCTTCAGGAGACCAAAGTCTATATTTTTCATTTCTTTGTGGAGGATTACTAGCTTTTAACTTTTTAAAGGTTTCTTCTAATATTATATCTACATAAACTCCGATGTTACCAAGATGGAGTAGAGTTCCATCTAAATCAAATAAAAAAATGTTAAATTTCATACAATTATAATCTGAAATTAAGTGAGATTTTTAAAAATAACCTATATGTCCTAAATTTTCTCCATTTTCATCTAGAGCATAGACGATACCTATTGATAATGGT
>JBHLRA010000257.1:0-2941 GCA_048883045.1 Candidatus Thorarchaeota archaeon
GTTCGAATGTCTTTTATAATTAGAAGAAAAAGAATTAGTACATAGAAAAATGCAATTATAAATATCATTATATAAAATACCCAACTACCGCCTTGTTTTATTAACCCTTCTAATATGTCAATTATTATAATAACTATAAGGAATGGAAAAGTTAAAATAGCGAATAGTATCCAATAAGTTAAAGCTCGAGAAATTATCTTAGGATCGATAATTATTGGTAATAGAATTATACCGCAGCCCAGTATAAAAAGAAGTGGACTTAATATAAGGAGATAAAAATTAAGTAATTTATGAGCTCTCTCTGCTAAAATTATTGAGATCATGAAAAGGACAAATCCAAATAACAAAAATGAAGAAACGGCTTTAAACTCGAGATGAGACCATTTCGTGTAAAGAAATAATATAAGCGGAACCAATATGATTAACTCAGGAATAAGTATATAATTAAAAAATTTTCTCGCTATTTCAAAATAAAGCCATGCAACTGAAATATTAATGATTAAAAAAGTAATTGTAAGAAGATATCTTGTGCGTTTTATTATTATTTCAAAAGCTAAGACAAATAATGTACCTCCTATTCCAAACGATATGTAACTTAACTTACCAAAAGTTCCATAAATATCACCAACAAGACTATAATCGCCACAAAAAGTATTGCTAACAAGTATTCCAGGAATTAGAAGAGTTTTAATAAAACTAAAAAACAAACTAAATGCAAACCCAAGAGGTAGACATGCGAGTCCTAACAAAATAATTCTTTCGTTAAAGATTTCTCTTTTTCTAGCTATATGTATAAAGTAAATTCCACAAATTATGGCTATTAAAATAGCTACTCCCCATAAAAATCGTTCATAAGGATTCCAAATCATTACAAATCCAATAGGACATACCATATTTCTTACCTCTTTTTATTGATTTATTGTTACATTTAAATTTAATAATGACCTAAATATCAATATTATCTATGATTGAGATGAAATGAGACCTTTAATACTCTTGATTGAGGATGACCCAAATATCTTAAAATATCTTCAAATGACATTAGAATTTAATGATTGTCAAGTTATTACAGCAGAAAATGGAAAGGAGGGATTAAAAGTGCTTTTAGATTTGAAAGAAACTCCCGATCTCATAATTAGTGATATTATGATGCCAGTAATGAATGGGTATGACTTTTTTGACGAGGTCTCTAATAATCCGCTCTATTATCAAGTACCATTTATTTTTTTATCGGCTCTTGATTCTCCAGAAGATGTTCGATTTGGTAAAATGCTGGGAGTTGACGATTATCTTACTAAGCCTATTAATGAAGAAGATTTTTTAGCAATAGTTTTTGGTAAAATTAAGCGTAATAAAACTATTAATTTAATAAATGAAAAGATTAATGAAGTATATAAATTAGCTGAGGAATTAGTACCAAAGGAAAAAGAGGACATAATATTATTGATTGAAGTACATTGGGATGATGTAATAGGACCAAAATTAGTTAATCATTTTCCTAAAGGTACTATATTAGACTCATCGCTTAGTAGTATCAGTGATCAACTCTATGATGGAGTTAAAGCGATGTATGGACATGATGCTATATTAAATGGAGAAGGGTTGTTAATACCCTTAAAAAATTATAATATTTCCTCTTATGTGTTTTTCGATTCTTTTCCAGATGAGTCTTATAGAGGTGGAAGGAAGGATTATATGTTATCGCTTATCGCTACAAGCATCAGCTATTTCCAATCCTTAAAAATAAAACAAATTCTAATAGAACTCTCGTCACTCTATAAAAAAGAGAAAAAATGGGACATAGAATTGTTTTGGAATAAATGTTCAGAAATACTCATAAAATCATCAATTTCTTCAAGTTAATTACTTGAATATCAAATCTTTAAATATTTTCTTAACTTCATAGAAATCATCAAAGTTTTTTTGAAAATTTACTTAGATAAAAAGATGATATATCAATGAATACTACAGAAAATGAAGATCAACCGATAAAACTTGTAATTATGGGAATGGAAAACGCAGGAAAGACTACAATTTTAGATGTTCTTACCGGGAAAATATGTGAAACACCAAATAAATGCCCAAGTATGAATCCCACCAAGGGTATAGAAAGAAGTACTATTTTGTTTTTCCAAAAGGAAACTAAGATATGGGATTTTGGTGGACAAGAAACATTTCGTAATGAATATTTAGGTAATCCTGAAAAATATTTCTATTCAATCTCATTCTTTTATTATGTTGTAGATATTCAGGATTATTACCGATTACCTCAATCTGTGATGTATTTTACAGGTGTTTTTAATAAGATAAAAAAATACAGTCCCGAAGCTAAGATTATTTTCCTATTTCATAAAAATGATCCTGATTATGTCGCAGATGAGAAAAATCTTAAAGGAAAATTCCTAGAAAAGATAGAACCAAGTCTAAAAGCTGCTAACATACCATATACGACGTACGATACTACCATTTATGATTTATCTAGTATTAAAACTGCTTTTGGTCTTGATTCATAACTCATAGGATAAACGCTAGAATAGCTATATTTATGATTTCAAATCAAATGAATTAAAAGTAAAATAATAGGATCATAAAAATTAATTCACTCTTAGTTATATTCTTGTGAAAATCTATAAATACATCTTTGGTTTAGATAAGATTAACAAAATTCTAATAAAAATAGAGAAGTTTTAAATAACTAAATATAATAAAGTGTAAAAAATGACAGAATCACCAAAAATGAAATACTCTGAAACTTTAACTACGAAAAGAATGATACTTTTTACGTTACAAGGGGTTAGTACGGGATTTTTATTTGCAATGTGGGGTCAAATTCAATTTTATGCAGCTAATATACTTTTAATTCCGCAACTACTGATTTCATTTATCTATCTTATATATTCTATTTTAGAGGCGCTTAATGATCCAATAATAGGCTATTTAG
>JBHLRA010000258.1:0-2886 GCA_048883045.1 Candidatus Thorarchaeota archaeon
AATATTCCTGGCATATCCTTAAATCTATCATCATTAATAAAAAAACCAAATGGCTCTTTTCCAATTTTTCCTTGACCAATATGGGTATGCCTATCAACTCTGGAGCCGCAATCTTTATCAGTATCGTTTAAATGGAAGGCATATAAATATTTTAAGCCAATAACATCATCAAATTCATTCCACATCTCCTCATATCCTTTTTTAGTACGATAATCATATCCTGCAGCAAAGGAATGAGCAGTGTCAAAACAAATACCAATTCTATTTTTGTATTTTATTCTATCTATTATTGTTTTGAAATGATGAAATTTATTTCCTAGCCCCTTTCCTTGTCCTGCTGTTGTTTCAAGTAATATTATCACTTTCGAATTTTTAGTAGCTTCCGTAAGTATATTTAATTGTTCAGCAATTTGAAATAATGCTTCTTTTTTAGTAATTTCCTTCTTATCACTAATGGGAATGACTCCCGGATGCATGTTTTCAAATTCGATACTTAATTGGTCTACTTTAATAAGTTCATCTAGCATAGCATTATATGACTTTTCTAATTTTTCATCATCGATCGAAGCCAAATTAATTAGATAGGAGTTATGACTTATTACAGGCCAAATCTCATCTTTCATTTCTTCCTTCTTGTTTACAAAATCATCAATTTCTTTTTGTTTTAAGGGACCAGAGGTCCATCCACGCACATTTCTAACAAAAACTTGAATTGCTTCGCAACCCAATTCTTTACCGCTTTCAAATGCCATATATTTACCGCCAGAGACACTCATGTGTGCACCAATTCTCATTAAAATCTCCAAACAAACTTGGTTTTTATAAGTAGTATATATTATATACTATATTTTCTTTTTTAATGATTAATATTATCCAATTAATCCAATTTTTATCAAATTAAAAAATCTACTTATCTTTCTATTATGAGTGAATTATTTCAAATTCAACAGTTACGTGAAGATCAGGTTGAAGCTGCGAGCAAAGTGCTTGCTCGTGCTTTTCAAGATGATCCCTTATTCATTTATTGTTTTCCAGATCCTAAAGAGAGGAAGATTAAAAACGTTACTTTTTGTGAATTTCTGATTTTAAATGGAATACTATATGGGGATGTATATATAACATCAACTGAAATTGAAGGTGTGTCTGTATGGTGGCCCTTTTTTAAAAAAGATGAGAATATAGAAATGTTATCAAAAGAGATTAAAAGAAGAATGAGAAAAGCCAAGCGAGACAGTTTTTCAGATCCTGGATTCATAGAAAGATATGGTGTTTTTACAGAGGTTCAAAGTTCTTTTGAAAATGAGCATGTGAACTTCCCTCATTGGGAATTGTTGATTATAGGTGTTGACCCTATATATCAAGGAAAGGGCTATGGGAGTAAATTAATAAGAATGAAGCTTGCGAAAATTGATGAGCAGAACTTGCCTTGTTTCCTACATACTGAAAAGGAAGAAAATGTTAAACTTTATGAACATTTTGGTTTTGAAATTGTTGGAAAAGTAAAAGTTCCTAATTCTGATTTTTACTTTCATGCAATGCTTCGAAAAAAAAGTAAGGCAATCTGAAAAGTTTTATCATTCAAGTGAATAAATTATATAAGAATCATTTATTATTTGAAAATTAAAACATATTTTTTGAGTTTAAATTATGGGAATAGAAAAAATTAATGATGAACAATTAGAAAAAGAAAGACAAGAGAAAGAACAATTTGATAAAAAGCAGCTTGAAAAGGAACGAATGGAAAGACAAAGAGACGAGAATAAATTATATCCCCATGATTCACTTTTTATGATCCCCAGTTGGAGTGATTTATTAGGTTATCCAACCTTAGGAACTTATGTACATCATCCTGTCTCAAAAATAATCTCAGATCCAGTTGTATTTCTAACTGGTTATGATTATTCAATTGAAACTACAAAGGGAACACTTTATTTCCTTTTTGGCTTAGGATATTTTTATCTAAAATTTGAATTAGAATCGGGTAAATATATTACTGATAACAGAATATTAACAGGATTAGTGCTTCCTGACTTTGTTTATGACCACATGGCAACTTCCGGAAATATAACTTTAGAAGATGATAGAGACGTTATTATAGCAGAAAAAGTGATAAAAGTCCCTGTTAATTTGTCTTATAAATCGGAAGAACACTTATCTTTCATTAAGGGGGCATTAATGAGAAATGTTTTCATTCCTAATAAAGACATATTTCTAGAAATGATGGAAAGAATCTGTAAAGAAGAATCATATCAAATTGTCAGAGACGGTCATATGTTATTAAGTACTCATTGGGACAATTACAATCAGATTTTAGTTTCTGAAAAGATGAGGATAAAAAGTGATAACTCTTACCTAAATTCAACAGCTGGAATAGATAGTGTTACTTTTGGAGCAGATCAACTATTAAAAGAAACAATATCTAACGTAAACATAAGTATTATAGAGGGTAATATTGATTATTTAAAAAATACTTATTCTAACCTTGAATTTGATTCTATGTATCTGTTTTCTATTTTAGAAAAGGCATCAAGAACCCTTAATTCCAATATTCCACAAATTTCTTCGATTAGAAGAGAATTAATTAGTAAAAAGTCATCTAAAGAATCGATTTTTACATCTGCAGAAGATCGATTGCATGCTTTTGTAAGTTGGCCAGTCCAGTTTAAAAGAAAAACAAAAAAGGTGCCTTCCGTATCAGCTAAAATAGAAGAATACCCCAAATACATTCTCGAAAATGATGTTCAGAAACCTAGTATTAGTCCCACTACAATACCAGATTACAAACAGGAAGAATTTGAGTTAGAAACACTAAAATCAAAAAAGGTTGAATTTAAACCATTACCTTCTCCCCCTAATCCTGACTTTAAACAAATTTTCAAATATTTA
>JBHLRA010000259.1:0-2864 GCA_048883045.1 Candidatus Thorarchaeota archaeon
AAAATATTACCACAACCTTGGCACTTTTTAATTAAAGGCTTATAAGCCCCCGAGTCTAGACTTATACGCCCAGGTATTCTTGGTTGAGGTATTTTCTCTTGTTTTACTCTAGTTTGTTTAGTACTCGAAGATTTTCGTTTTCTATCTGGAAACATTTCAGAATATAACGACCTTTTACTTCGTTTAAAGAATACCCCAAGTCCGACTAAAAATAAGAAGGAAAATAAAGAAATTATGATTATCGGGTTAAAATTTAAATCAATAAAATAAAAACATAGGATTAAGAGAACTATAGAGTATATAACTAAAAGAGCAATTGCTTTTTTACTTCTTTTCCTTTTTTTAAATTCATATTTATTTTGGTTGTTTTCAGTCGCCATTGATTATTAGCTTACATTCTAAATAGTCAGTTTATAATTTATCGATATTTTTTAGAAATATAACTAAATGCTTTTTCAATTTCCTCTCTAATAGATTCTGTTTCTATTTCTTTATCAATTTCCTCAGAAATAATATCTTTTTCAGTTATAGCTTTAAAATTGATAATTGAATATTCACTATCTAAATGGAATGGGATATATCCCACTCCAGAACCTTGGAAAAATTTAAAAAAGAATTCATAAAAATGCAATCTGAGAGTATTTAAAAAGACTAATAATCCTTCTAAGAGAATAACAATGATATTTCCGAAGATTAATCCGATTAAATTAATAATTTCTACAACAATGCCTTCTCCTTGAATTAAATCAACCAAAACATTTATTGCATATAATAAAGCAATATGGGCTAAAGCTAACGCTAATAATCTAAGATAAGAAGCAACATTACTCATAACAGATAATACAGTGTCAAATGTTTCAAGAGAACCTTCACTTATCAATGAAGTATAAGATTCTTTTTTTAGATATGAAATTCCAAATAATTTTCCAAAAGGCTTCAAAATTAATAGTAATAAACCAGGTATTATAACTAATAAAATAGGATATGGAACTGCTAACCAACTATAAATATCAAATCCATATGTAAAAATTAAGATTGTTCCTCCTGTTAATAGAAGAATTTTCATTAAAGAATCACTTAGTGCTAAAAATTTTCTATGTTGTTTCCAATAATTCAAAAATTGGATAAACCAACCTAAATTTATGTGGAAAACACCTATAATTATTGCAAAATAAAGCACAGATAATATGTTTCCTAGTGGATTATATAAAGTGATATTGAAAATAAAGATTCTAAAGATTCCTAAAAGATTAAATATATACATTATTAGACTAAAAATTTCAATGACAATACCTAGGCTAGTAAGAAATTTCGCTCCTCTGTACTTCAATGCACGAGTCAAAACTCCAAAAATGATTATTATTCCACCAACTATAATTATATATCCTAAGTTTTGTAGAATTTTCGATATAATTGAAGCTATTGAAATTGGTCTAAGATGCCATAGAATATTTCCAAAAACTTCAACTTCGTGGAGTCCAAAAAACTCTCCATATAAAAAACCAATGAAAAATGACGTCCATCCACAGAAAAAGATAATCCAAGAGAAATTAACAATATCACCTCCTCGTTTTCTATAAACTAAAGCTCCAATTAAGCCTGAAATAATAAGAATTAAACCATGACCGATATCTCCAAACATTAAGCCAAATAATATTGGAAAGGTAATTGCAATAATTGGTGTAGGATCAATTTCTGAATAGGTTGGTGTACCATACATTCTTGTAAGTGTTTCGAAAGGTTTAACTAAACTGAAATTCTTCATAATTGTTGGAGTTATTGCCCGTAAGTCTGATTTGTCTTCATCCTCTTCCAATGTATCTACTATAGGTTCTTCATCAGATTTTATTTTTTTAACAGATTTTTTCTTTTTAATTTTTTCTAAACCATAATTTTCTTTTGTAACATTTTTTTTTGAGATAAAAATTGTTTCAATTGTAATATTATCTTTAAAGGCATCAAATAAATTACCTTGAACATATTTTAATTTAGAAGAAGGCACGAAGAATTTTAAAATCAAGCGATTATTTGGCATTCTTTCAAATTGTCTATTTGCCCAGTTATATTCTTCAATATTTTGAACAATCTCATTGATTCCAGCAAACATTAGTAAGTTATCCTTACCAATTCGATTAAGTTCTTTATAATATCTTAAAAGCGTATTTTCAATAAAACTAATCTCTTTATCAATTCTTTTATGGTGTATTCCAGATTCTGTAAAATATTTTTTTACAATTGGAACTTCTTCAGAATGAATAAGGCGAATTCTTCCATTAAATTCAACTTCTTTATCTCTTGGATAAATTATATAGAACCCAATTCTATCTTTAGAGACTTCAAATGTTTGATAAAAGTTAGGAAATACACTAAATTCGAAGAGATTATTTAAATTATTAAGATTTTTAGAAAAAGTAGTAAATATTCTAAATCTAAATTGATTGATATTAACAAGTGAATCTTGTTTCATATTCAGTTTCTCTAAACTCTTATAACAAACCTTTAACGTTTTCAAATTCTCTAATTCAATAGTTCCTTTAGCAACAAAACTTTGTAATTCATTAACTCGATTATTATAAAAATTTACTTCTTCAAAAAGGTGGTTAATTAACTCTGGTAAATCATTTGCAGTAAATTCTATTCTTTTGGCTTCATCGCTTTTTAATTCAGTAAGAATATATTCATTAATATTAAGCTTTTTTAACAAATTATCTAAATTCTTTCTCAAATCTTTAATTCTATCAGAAAGTGGCCCTTGATCTTCTGATTCTTCTGTAATTATAGTTTTTTCTTTCGGTTTTATATGAACTGATGCTAAGTTAGATAATTCAATTAAAAATTGATCTCTAAAAATGGGATTTATTTCT
>JBHLRA010000260.1:0-2833 GCA_048883045.1 Candidatus Thorarchaeota archaeon
ACGGTGAATACGTCTCTGCTCCTTGCACACACCGCCCGTCGCTCCATCCGAGTGTGCTAAAAATGAGGTCTGGTCAAATTGGTCATATCGAGTTTCTAGTATGCGAGGAGGGAGAAGTCGTAACAAGGTAGCCGTAGGGGAACCTGCGGCTGGATCACCTCCTATTTATTTTAATTATAGAAATAAATACGTTCTTAGGGATGTTCTTAATTAACTTTTACCTTATTTTTATGATTACATTCCTAATTTTCCTAACAAATTTAAGATAGAATAAATCTTGACTTTAAAAAAGTAAAAGATTTTAATAGTTAATATTTTTAATACAAATAACAAATGTAGAAAAAACTGGGCCTGTAGATCAGTGGAAGATTGTTGGGTTCTGTTTAGTAGCAACCTTCAACGCTTGACTTGCATTCAAGAGGTCACGGGTTCAATTCCCGTCAGGTCCACTATTTTTAATAATGATTTGCAAGATTGAAAAAAAGAATAATTAATCACAATTATATTGTTTTAGTAATAGATGAAACTTTCATATTTAATAAAAATAAGAAATTTTTTAATTATTCATTAAATATTCAATATAAGTATGAAAATTTATGGACTAATAATATTAGCTATTCTTTCTATGTTTCAGGTTATAACTGAAGGTATAGAAGTATATCAATTCATCTTAATCTTTTTTGGAATAATTCTGTTAATCATCATTCTTATTTATATTCTTTTAACGTCTAAACAAGATTAGTATATATTTACTTATTCTTAGATGTTACAATTTTAATAATATCTTTATCTTGTAATTCGTAATTTTCTCCCAACCTTTTCTTTGTTCTAGCATCAATTCCAAACATAAAGTTTTCAGCTAATTCACTATGAATTTTTTCTCTTACAAAATCTCTTAATAAAGTTCCTTTTTCAACCAGAAATGCATCTGGTAACACATTATTTTTATTATCTGAATATGAATTAATATCTGATACCGGATAAACACAAATTTGATTTGCTATCGTAAATGAAGCATAATCTAATGAATTCTGAATTCCCGTACTCCCGTATTTATTTAGAATTTTCTCCTTAATCTTTTTCAACATTTCTAGTTCTTCGGATTTCAATTTACTATCATCCTTAACTTCAAAATTATCTGATCCCGGAATATAATTAATCGCTTTATCATCATGGTATTTCCTTAAAAAATATTCTGCCAAGGCACTACATGGAATAATTGGATCTACATACTTCTTCTTTAACTCTTTTAAATTATCCTCGCTAATATCCTTATCAATTTTATTTGCTAATATTAAAATAGGTTTAGATTTTCGTCGCAAGGTTTTAACAAAATCTAAAAGTTCAATTTCTGACCATGTAGATGGATTTCTACTTTCTAATTTCGTCTCTTTTAGTGATAGAATTATTTGTTGCTTTGTAATTTTTACACCAGAAAGCCTATCATATAACGCCTCAACAATCTTTCTCTTCTCTGTCGTTATTGTTTTAGTAAATTTCGTCCAATCTTCTCTCTCAAGAATTTCTTTAAACCATAAATTTATCTCTTCTTCGAGAAATAATATATCTTCGTAAGGATCGTTTTGGCCCATAGATACTAATTTACCAGTCTTATCGAGAGATCCTGTGATATCTACTATATGTAATAAAACATCAGTTTTGATTAAGTCATTTAAGAATCTATTTCCTAATCCTTTTCCCTTATGAGCATCCGGAACTAAACCGGCAACATCAATTAAGTTAATAGGTATAAAACGAGTCCCATCAATACAGATTGAGTTTTGCGGATTATCAGTAACATCTAATTCTTTACAAACGCATTTAGTTTTAACATAAGCTACGCCTTTATTCGGTTCAATCGTAGTAAATGGTATTTCACTAACCTTTGCATGTGTTAAACACGAGGCATTCAAAAATGTCGTCTTCCCACTACTAGGTTTCCCAATAATACCTATTGTGATCGTCATAAGTATTATTGGATCATGATTTCTTAAAATTATTCCTTTTTCTTATGCAACTTGTAAAGCTGATTAAGATATGTTTCTAGTTCACTTATAGTATCTAAACTTAAAACAGATTCTGAGGTTATGCCCTTTTTTTCACCATCATTTATTATTGATGAGGATTTTTGAGGAGAAAAGACCTTAATTCCATTTTCACTCTTAATTGAACTTTGAGATTTATTTTTAATATTTAATTTTGGAATTGAAATAAGATCATTTTTATAATAAGTTATGAATTTCTTGTTATTTTTCCTGATTTCTGAAAAAGATATAGAACTGTGTTTTATTAATGGAACACTTAAAAGAAATGACTCCTTTATTGAGTTTATTCTAATAATACATTGTCCTTCCTCTAAAATAGACAAAAAATCCCTGTTTTCTACATCGATATTTAATAATTCACACATAATATCTTTTTCCATATGATTTTTAAACGTTAATACAACTCCATTGTTTGCCAAGATTTCTTTACTTATATCTGGACGTGTAGCTAAAGTTATTAAGCATTCACCTGTTCCTCTTTGTAATAATGCAATATCTTCTAAATATGTTGTTAATTTACTCTTTTTTACTAAGTCTTGTGGAGCGAAATATTGAGCATCTTCAATAATGGTGATATGTTCAATTCCCTTGAAACCATATGAACCTTTTGTCAAATTAATGTCCCATAAATACTTTAATATCATATTTAGAAAGAATAAGGCATCCTCTTTCTCTCCACCTAAGCGGATGATTGAGCTTAAATCCATGATTATATTCTTTTTGAAAAGATCATAAATATTGAGTTCAATTTTATTTTCAAATAAAGCCCTTAAAGGCCCTACAGAAAA
>JBHLRA010000261.1:0-2829 GCA_048883045.1 Candidatus Thorarchaeota archaeon
TTCGAATGGACGGAAGGATATTCAAAGCGTTTTGGGATAATTCGAGTTAATTATGAAACACAAGAAAGAATGTGGAAAAAAAGTGCTCTTTGGTATCGAAAAGTAATAACTAAAAATGGTTTTGATTTTAGTTAGATTCTTCTATTTAAAAAAATATTTTTGTTTCAATTTACATTTAATATTAACCAATGAGAGTTTCTTTCAGCAAAATTAAAATTTCACCAAGAGATTATGTTGGTAGACCAATGGCAGGTTATACTCGAAAAGAGCCTTGCTTGGGAAAGTTGGATGATCTATATGCGTATGGAGTTCTAATTGAAGGAAATAATGAAAGTAGAGAGAAAAATAAACTACTTCTTATCTCATTAGACTTATTAAAGACACCAATAGCAGTCTGTAATTATATTAAAAAAAAAATTAAAGAAAACCATCCATCCTTAGAACCCGACCAAATTTTAATTCATTGCACCCATACTCATTCTGGACCTGATCTTACTGGTGAATTTTATTGGCCAGGTGGTTTATTCAACGTAATGAAAGGGATAATGTTTGGTAGTAATCGTAGTGACGATTATATTGTATGGTTTGTAAACCAGATTATAATAATGGTTAGAGATTTGATAAATAAGTTAATACCATGCAAAATGGCATGGTCAAAAAAAAAATTTAATCCAGATATTGTTATTAATAGGCGTCATCCAGCTCGTCAATCAATTCCCGAATTAGGAATAATTAGCTTCATTAATGTAGATAACGATAACTTAATAGGTTTTATTATTAATTATTCTTGCCATCCAACAACATTATCATATCAAAACAACAAATTATCAGCAGATTATCCAGGAAAAGTAATAGAAAGAGTATCCCAACTAACAAATAACAATGTTGGAGTAATTTTTTTTAATGGAAGTTCAGGTGACTTAAATCCTATTACAACCTGTGGAACAGATTATGAAAAACTAGAGCTCGATAAGTCATTGATTTATGATCAGTTAGGAACTTATAGTCACACACAAGAAATAGGATACATAATTGCTGATGAGGCGTTAAATTTTGCAAAGTCAATAGTTAAAGAAGAGTATAATTCTGATATAGAATTTCAATTCTATTTGAAGAAATTCTGGATACCTATGAAAGATTTTAAGTATTATTCGAAAACCTGGTTTAGAAATAAATTTAATTATGCACTTAAAAAATATTTTTTATTGAAGGTTGCTAAAATAATTTTAGAAAACACCAATTTTCCTGCTTTTTCTATAATGAGAAAGAAATTCAGGATTCATGGAAAAACCGTAATACAATTTATCAAATTCAAGTTCAAAGATACGAAAACATCACAATCATTTGGGATTTTAACCGTACCGGGGGAACTTTTTCAGGAATATGGTCATTTATTTCTTAATGAATCACCTACAGGAAGAGATAATTCCTTTATATTCCAAAATTCAAATGATTGGATAGCATATTTATTTCCTGCTAGGGATTATATTAAAGAAGGTGGATATGAACCACTTGCTAGTTTTAGTCCTGTTTGTGGTTATTTTATAGAAAAAAGGATGTTAGAACTCTTTAAAGAGATAAAAAATAATACTAATTAAAAAAAAACTATTCAATCATCTCATAAGATTTGTTCCATGCTTCTAAATTTAACATTTTTATATTTTCCATGAAATTTTCTTCAACAATTTTGTCTTCTTGAATTATGAGTTCATCTACTCTCGATATTAATGAATTCTCAATATTTCTTAGTTCAATTTTTCTGTTTACAGGTTTAGATCTAGCATGCTTTAACCAAAACCAATCAGAATCAATCATAGGATATGGTCCTGGGTTATAATATTTTTGTCCCTCAATAGGAAAAGCATAAGGTTTATAAATACTTACACATGGTAGTGTGGTTCCTGTAAACCAATGAATAGATTTCTTTCCTTCTCTTAAGTGAGAGACTTGGGAGCCTGTTGACTCAAAAGCTCCATGCATGCAAATTCCTGCTTCATGTTCTCGTAGAAATTCCATAATTAATTCAGGAGTTATTTTTCCTAGGTTCTTATTCAACAATATTGATGATTTTCCTCCTCTTGAATAAGGTGAAGGAGTAGTAGAAATTGGAGATCCAGAATAAGTTACAGCAAAATCGAATTCAGCTTCGTTTTTACAATATCCTTTTTCAATAGCATGTTTTATTATTCCATTTTTTCTATAATCGCCTTTACCTCTAATTGAAATGCCATTTGAAATTGAACGCACATTCTTAACTTTCTCTACGATCCACCATTTATCAGCAGTCTCTAAGACATAAGCTTCTTTGGGATCTGCTATTAAAAATGAATTATGATACATCCAACCTGGATCATCATAAGCGCATGCTCCTCCTTGTCCAAATTTTTCCAATAAAGATGTAATTACATCTATTGCATCCTTTGCTGTTTTTCCCCTTTCAAGACCTAATCTCAGTAAATCCATTCCTAATAATCCAACTTGTCTTAGTGGTTCATGCGTATATACAGCTTCATTCCCAATAACAACTCCATATTCATTAGCACCCATTTCTGCCCCCCACATCCAATAAGGTTGACTTAGTATAATTGCTGCTGTCTCAGAAACTTGAGGAATAGTAATATATGTACACTTGACTTCTTCCCCTTTTTGATGTTTAGTTTTGGGAGAATACGTTATTAATTGAACCTCAAAAAAGAAAGGACGATCTGAATTTTTACCGAATATGACACTTCCATCCTCTGTAGAATTACCAAGTGCTACTAAAGTATCACACATAAGATATATTTATTCTTTCTGGTTTATTTCAGATAATTCAAAGCGGTTAAAGCA
>JBHLRA010000262.1:0-2787 GCA_048883045.1 Candidatus Thorarchaeota archaeon
TATTTAATTATAAAATTGGCTCTAATTAACTCTTATTATTATAAATAATTATTTTAAACTATTTTAAGATGGATATATATAATTGTAATTTTCAGCTATAAACTTTTTAAGTAATCAGATTTCACTTAATAGTGAACTTTTTCAACCAATTTGTCTATTACTTTAATAAGAACTTTCTTGTCCCAGTTTAAATTCTTAAAATTCAAAATTTAATTGTATTATTAATGACATTAAACTTTTTCGAGCTTCTCATAAAAGAGATCTTTATTAAAAAACTTTTCATTATACATTAGATTTAAAATTATATTTATCTTAATATATTAATGAGTTTATAATCCAAATCAGATCGATCCATGTCCCAGCCAACATTAAAAGAATTAACAATAGTAGAAGAACTCTTCGAAGCAGGCAAACTCGAAGAAGCTCTCGAACTTTTAAATGGTGATGAAGTGTTTGAAGGTCTTAACTTTGAGCAGAAATCTTATTATGGATTCCTCAAAGGATTAATTTTATTATATCAGAATAAAAATTTAAAGCTTATTGAGTTAGGCAAATCAATGCTTAGAGAAGGACAGGAACTTAAGGATCAACTTTATTGCTTTGACGGATTGTTTTTTATATCTATGGGTTTAGATCAAGGGAATAGATTTGAGGAAGCACTCAATAAAATTGGAGAAGCTAATACAGTAATAGAACAAATATCTAACGTATCAGAAAAAGAGATCAGTCAAAGAAAATTTCGATTGGAAGTTCTAAAGACGATGGTTGATATCCATACCGGCAACATGGATAGAGCAGAGAAAAATTTAGATGAACTCTTACATTCTCAGGATGAACTTGATATCACATGGGAATTAATTTGGGCGCTTACGAATATGGCGTTTATTAAATTAATAACGAGGGGAAAGTTTGATGAAGCTTTGGAATACACCGAGAGAGCGATGACTCTAGCAAAGAAATATAAATATAACCATTATTGGATCGGTTATTGTCACCTTGGTATAGGAGTTGTTTACTTTAAGAAATGTGAGTATGGCTTAAGTTTAAAGCACCACATAAAAAGTCTAGAGTATTTTAAGAAGATCAACAACATATGGTATATTGCACATATATACAATAATCTAGGCAGTCTATATTGTACAAAAGGAGAATATGACATTGCTTTGAAATATTTGGAGGAAGCCATTATACTTTGGGAACCATATCCGCTAATGAAATATTCTTGCCTTGATACTCTAATATGGGTATCTCTCGAAAAAGGAGATGATTCCCGTGCTCAAAAATATTTTCAAGAACTAGAAGATATTTACAATGAAAATAAACTTCAACCTATCGAAGTACTGTACAAAATAAACAAAGCTAGATTGTTAAAAAAGAGTTCTCGAATCCGAGATAAAGCCAAAGCTGAAGATTTATTTAAAGAGATCCTTGAAAATCAAAATCTTCCTCTTGAAATCAAAATTGCAGCATATGTCAATCTTTGTGACTTACTTTTAGGTGAGTATCGTTTGAATAATAATAATGAAGTTCTTGAAGAAATTAAACAAAATCTTAATGATTTAACAAATATCGCCGAGAATTCACGTTCTTATGATGTTTTCTGTAATACTTTCATTCTGCAAGCAAAACTGGCCTTATTAAATTTTGAAATGAAAACAGCTCGTCGCTTTCTAACTCAAGCTCAAAAGATAGCGGAATCACACGGATTAAAGCTATTGGCAATGAAAATCTCACATGAACATGATGAATTACTTAAACAAACAAAATTATGGGAGAAATTAAAAGATTCAGAGGCATCTTTACCTGAACGCTGGAATATTGCCGGTTTAAACGAACAAATCGAAATTCTGGTAAAAAATCGAATGATTGAAGTCCCAGAGCTTTCTGAAGAACAACCAATATTATTATTAGTTTTAGAAGAGGCGGGAGTGACCATTTTTTCCCATATATTCACCAAAGAGTGGTCTCATGATGACGATTTAGTTGGAGGTTTTCTTTCTGCTATTAATTCATTTAGTGGGGAATTATTTTCTGAAGGACTCGATCGAGCGAAATTTGGGCAGCATACAGTTTTAATGAAATCTTTTGAAACCTTTTCAACATGTTATTTATTTAAAGGAGATTCATACCCTGCTCAAAAAAAGATAAATAACTTTATAGAACAAATTCAAAATTCAGAAGAAATAAAAGAGACTTTCAATAGTTATTATAAAACTCATAAAAGTATAGGATTAAAGGAAAATCCAGCACTCAAACTTCTTCTCACAGATATTTTTATCCATAAAAATTAAAAAGTTTGCTAAGTTCTTTTTAAAATTAGGCATTAAGAGTAAAAGAGATATATGCATAACTTGCAATTTCAAGTCTTAAATTTTCTTTCTCTTCCATAGTGAATTTAAGATAAGGATATCTCTTAATTATTATTATTATTTTTTGAAGATTTTCTTGAAATTCTTGCAGTTAATGTGTTATTTCTTTTGATCATCTATGAAAAATATAAATTAGGGGGTTCAAGGATATTTGGATAGAACGGTCGGAGAAAATTCCTTACAGAAAAGCATAGGTGACATTTATCTGCATATCCTTCTAAAGGTTTATAACCTTTTTCAATCGCAATTTCAAGAAGGTTTTGAGGTCCTCCTTTAGTAACTACTTTACCTATTATTTGATGTTTTCTATAATTAAAATCACTTATTACTTTAGATAAAGAGTTTTGCTTAGCATTCCCAATACAAATCCCTTGACATAATTGATGAAAAACCCATCCGTTAGGATCAATCATAAACA
>JBHLRA010000263.1:0-2704 GCA_048883045.1 Candidatus Thorarchaeota archaeon
AAGTTATGCATATATCTCTTTTACTCATATTGCCTAATTTTAAAAAGAACTTAGCAAACTTTTTAATTTTTATGGATAAAAATATCTGTGAGAAGAAGTTTGAGTGGCGGATTTTCCTTTAATCCTATACTTTTATGAGTTTTATAATAACTATTGAAAGTCTCTTTTATTTCTTCTGAATTTTGAATTTGTTCTATAAAGTTATTTATCTTTTTTTGAGCAGGGTATGAATCTCCTTTAAATAAATAACATGTTGAAAAGGTTTCAAAAGATTTCATTAAAACTGTATGCTGCCCAAATTTCGCTCGATCGAGTCCTTCAGAAAATAATTCCCCACTAAATGAATTAATAGCAGAAAGAAAACCTCCAACTAAATCGTCATCATGAGACCACTCTTTGGTGAATATATGGGAAAAAATGGTCACTCCCGCCTCTTCTAAAACTAATAATAATATTGGTTCCTCATCCGAATATTCAACAGAACTTAAGTCCCGATTCCAGAGTAAATTATTCATTTGATTATCTATTTGGGCGAATTTTATGCGTTCATTTAGAGTTATATCCTGTTCTTTGAGCTTTTCCCATTTATGTAATTCTTTAAGTAAATTATCATGTTCGGCCGAAATTTCAGCAGCTAACCGATTCATCCCATATGATTCCGCTATCTTTTGAGCTTGGGTTAATAGTCTCCTAGATTCATTAAAGTCTGATTTTAATAATGCCAATTTAGCTTTTAATATATATGTTTCTGCTAATAATAAATAGGAATGTGATTTTTCAGCCATAGTTAATAAGTTAGAAATATAATGATTCAGTTCTTCGAGTACTTCACTGTTGTTATTTAACCGAAATTCAGCTAGAAGTAAATCACAAAGATGGATTATTGCACCAATAATAATCTCAAAATGTAAAGTCTCTGTTTTGATGACTTCTTTTAACAATTCTTCAGCTTTAGCTTTATCTCGGATTCGAGTGCTCTCTTTCAACATTAAAGCACTATTGTATTTATAAAGTAAGGTAATATGTTTATCTTTTTTTTGATTAAATATAGTTTCTAAACGTCGAAAATATGTTTGAGCTCTTTTAAAATCACCCTTTTTAAGAGCTACAGATATTAAACTATCAAGAACACCTTCTATTTCTAACTCGTCCTGCTCACGAAGTATTAAAGCTTTCTCTAAATATTGCAAAGCAATTTCAAAATCACCTTTCTCACAATATATATGCGCAATATTATTTAACAAAGCCGCTTCCCAGAATTTACTTTTAAATTCTTTATTTAGTTTTAAACTCTTCATATAGTATTTTAATGCTTTATTTAATTCTCCAGTATTTTGATATATTATTCCAAATGTGCCGTTACACGTAGCAATCCAGTAGTGATTAAACTTTATTTCTTTAGTAAGCGAAAATGCTTTCTTGACATATTGCAAAGCAAGATCAAATCTTCCTTTTCCAAAAATTATAATTTGTGTCATTAAAATATATGCCCATACTATTTCGAATGAATTACTTAGTATTTTTTGAGAATCGAAGGACTTTTTTAGGTATTTCTCAGCTAAAGCTATATTACCAAGGTTAAAATTAAGCATTGATTTTATCAGACTTAGACGTATTTCTCTTTGAATTAAAATAGTTTTAGATAGATTAGAAATAGATTTCAATAAAGCCTCAGCTTTTTCAATTAATTCGAATGTTTCCTCAAATTTTTCAGCTTGAATTAATCCCACAAGAAGAAAAAATAATCCATCAAATGATTGGAGAGTCTCATTATGTTTTTGACCTTCCCTAAATAGTTCTTCGCCCCATTTAATAAGTTCTTTGTTATTATACTGATAAAATAGGATTAATCCTTTAAGAAACTGAAAATATTTTTTTTGCTGAAAATTAATCTCTTCAAATTGGCTCCACTCATTTAATAGATGAAGAGCCTTATCAATCTCACCAGCATCAAAAAGCTGTTCTGCTCTCCTTAAGTGCTTTAATTGGGGATGAGACATATATTCATCTAATTTGGATTATAAACTCATTAATATATTAAGTTAAATATAATTTTAAATCTAATGCATAATGAAATGTTTTTTAAAAAAGATCTCTTTTATGAGAAGCTCTAAAAAGTTTAATGTCATTAATAATACAATTAAATTTTAAATTTTAAGAATTTAAACTATGATAAGAAAGTTCTTATTAAAGTAATAGACAAATTGGTTGAAAAGATTCACTATTAAGTGAAATATGATTACATAAAAAGTTTATAGCTGTAAATTACAATTATGTATATCCATCTTAAAATAGTTTAAAATAATTATTTATAATAATAAGAGTTAATTAGAGCCAATTTTATAATTAAATATGAATGATAAAGAAGATTTAAGTTATCCAAGTTATGCATATATTGCACTAGCACGACGTGGAATGGAAAAAATATCATTAGATCAATGTTTTCTGCATGATTGTGATAATCAAGATTCAAACCTCTTAGAACCTTTTAAAAAGGAAGTGCAAGAGGATGAAAAGAAAATAACCAAGAAGATCTATATAAGATGTAAGAAATGTAATCGAAACTTTATCCTAAAACTTGAAACATTGAAGTATGTAGCTAAATCAAGCAAAAATGAAAAAGAAGAACCATTATCAATAGGTATCGTCTATGCTCTAGATGAAAATGGAGAAAATTTAGGACATATAGGTTATTTTTAAAAAT
>JBHLRA010000264.1:0-2663 GCA_048883045.1 Candidatus Thorarchaeota archaeon
GCCATAGCAGATACACCTGCTTTTGTAGAAGAATAAGCTACTTGATTTGGATTGAAAAACATGTTTCCATGAACAGAAGCAGTCATAATAATATTTCCTCTTTTTTGTTCAACCATTTTGGGAAGCATTAATTTAACCATTGCATAATATGCTATAAGATTAAGTTTAAACAGCTTTACTGCTTTCTCAAGTGATGCATCTAGCATTGGACAGTAATATGACATTCCAGCATTATTCACCAAAATATCACAACTATGAAAATTTCTAAAGAATTCATCTGCTACTTTTATTATATCATTGATATTTGTTAAATCCGCAGGAATTGAAATTCCTTTTACATTAAATTTTTCAATTTCATCAAGAGTATTATTTAATTCTTCTGCTTCTAAAGCTGTTATAGCTATGTTAGCACCATTTTTTGCGTATTCAAGAGCGACTGCTCTTCCAATTCCTCTCCCACCACCAGTAATTAATGCACATTTTCCATCTAAAAGATTTTTCAAAATTATATCTCCAAAAATTTTTTTTATATTCTCAATTGTCCATTAACTAATTTCTGATATATGTCATTATCCAAGGAAATATAAATTTTGTCCTGTTGATTCCATAAATATATTTTATCCGTAATTAATTTTAAGTCATATCCTTCGCGTTGAAGATTGGTTTTCTTAATTTTGTATGGTCCTGTGATTTCTAATTCATCTTCACATATTCGAATAAAGACTGGAATTGAATAGGTTGGAAAAACATCTATAATAAATTGAGAAAAGTTATCAATTTCAAACTTTAAGGATGGGTTTAATTTTATTGCTGCCATTCCAGCTTTTCCTTCTGTATTTGGAATTGAAACACCATAAACCGCAGACATATAAATTGATGGATAAGAATTTAGAATGGATTCTATTTCAAGGGTAGACACATTTTCACCTTTCCATCGGAAAGTATCACCGAATCGATCAGCAAAAGATACCCATAGGTCATCATGAAGCATTAACATATCATTAGTATTAAAATAAGTATCATTTTTCAAAAAAACATCATGTAGAAATTTTTCTTCTGTTTTTTCTTTATCTGTGTACCCCGTGAAAAAGGTTCCCTTATCAATCTTAAGCAAAACCATTCCAGTATCACCTGATTTGCATTTAATACAATAACCTTTCTCATTTCTATAAAATTCACCTGTTTCAGGATTAACTTTCACTAAAACTAATCCTGGTTGAGTTAATCTTCCTATCATTCCTGGAATTTCCTCAACATTAATAAGAGAGCGGTGACCTTCAGTTAATCCATAAAATTCGTATATATGTTCAATCTGAAAACGAGATTGGAACTTCTCCCATATTTCCTTTCTAAGTCCTAATCCTAACATTTTTTTGAGTGTGTGATTTTTTTCATATTCAGATCGTGGTTGATTGAGAAGATATCGTGGTATTTCACCAACATAAATACTATAAGTTGCCTGAAATTTTTGGATATCTTTCCAATATTCAGAGGCAGAAAAGCGTTTTTTAATCGCTAGAGTAGCCCCAGTACGAAAAATAGCTGGCCATGCAACACCTATAGCTAAATTATGGTAAAGTGGAGTTGGGATATATACAATATCGTTTATATCCATCTGTGCAAAAGCTATTCCTAAAAAGTTACATTGAGTAAATAATTTAAAATTTTCCATTACGCAGGCTTTAGGGAGACCCGTTGTTCCTGAAGTGTATATATATAGTGCAGTTTGATGTAAAATTGAATTATAAGTAGTATCAGGATTATTTCTAGATAGATTTTTAGTTATAGTCTGTAAATTAATAAAATCATGAGGTGTATTCTTATGATTATTAATGACATAAATATTTTCATAGGGATAATCTAAATCCTCAACAATTTCAGTAAAGTAAGGCAAACTATCACCATCGACAATTATCCACCTTGGCTCTGCTAATTTAAAAGAATGAATTAATGCTTGTTTCCGAAGATTAAAGTTAATTAACGCACTAATCCCTTGCAGTTTATTAATTCCAGTTGTATAAAAGAGGTATTCAGGTGAATTTTCAAGCATTAAAGCAACAGTATCACCTGGTTCTAATCCTGAATTAAGAAAATGATTTGCTATTAAATTACTTTCTTCATTAAACTCTTGCCAAGTCCAAGAAGAATCTTCATATAATAAAGCCTTTTTTTTTGGCTTATTTTTTGCTAATTCTTCAATAGATGTGGCTATACTCTGATTTGGATTAGTTAAAGCCTTTTGCATTTCTTTACCAAAACGTCCATAGAATTCAGCTTCTTTAGGAGTATATGTGGGCATTATTATACTGATTCTGCATTTAAAATAATTACAATAAGATATTTAATTCCAAAATTATATTTATCTTTTATTTATTTATTTGAATACAAAGTTGTATCTTTTCTAAATCATGAGAATTAAATGAAAAAAATTATTATTACAATTAACATAAGCAAAAATAGTAAATAATAAAATTGTTAATAATAAAACTAAAGGTTTAAGAGTTGAAACCAAATTTATTATCTGAAGAAAAAGTAATTATAACTGCTGCGATTACAGGAGGAGCTCATGGAAAATGGTCTAATCCTAATTTACCAATTACTCCTGAAGAACAAGCCAAAGATGCACTAGAGTGTTATAAGGCAGGTGCTACCGTGTGTCATAT
>JBHLRA010000265.1:0-2605 GCA_048883045.1 Candidatus Thorarchaeota archaeon
TCCCTGATCCAATACATAGAGCCTATTTTGGGATTGTACTAAGACTAATATACTGTGTATTGATTTTAATATATTTAGACTGGCCACAAAATTACCCCCTTTAACGATATGTTGATCCTTTTCAGATCACTTTTACCGCCTCTTCCGTCTGGCTGATACCGCCGGACAAAATGCTTTTAAAGAGACTATATGTCCGGTACCAGACGGGCTTGTTCAGTGTCAACCGGAGGGATATAAGTAGTAAGTTAAGCCAGCTCATATTTTTATTTAACTCCTTATAATCCATCTGGAGCTATATACATACTACCGAATAAAATATCTCATCCTTTCTTTTATAAGCTCAATTGCCACTATCTTTAGATAGTGGAAAAAATGAATATAAAAAAACTATTCGGCTTTAGCCTTAAAACGATTAAAACCGTATTTCTTAATAAAAATTTCGTATTCTTCTTTAAATGATTTATTCTTATGGTGTATTTCCTGATTACGGATATATTCCCTCACTTTGGGCAATGATGACTCTGAAACTGATAATGCAATAAATTCATTTTGCCATTCAAATTTCGTTCTGGTTAATTTATTAACATTAATCCAATGAGATGATTCTCCCTTTAAAAGAAATGCCACCTGTGAGATTGATTGCTCACCTTTCAAGGAAATCAACAAATGAACATGATTATCTGTTCCGTTTATATGATCTATATATATGTTTTTACTTTTTGAATTCGTTTTGATATGATCATAAAGTCTATACTTTATATCTTTGTGAATAAGCTTTTCCCTATCTTTTGTCGACCAAATGAGATGAATCCAGATTTTTATAAAAGACGGCATTTCACATTCCTCACTTTATGGCTAAAGCCTTATTTGAGCTGGTATATTTTCAAGCCCACTATCTAAAGATAGTGGCTATTGAGCTTAAATCACATACTATATCTTTTATTTCACAGGTTAAAAAACCAAAACCTTTATCTATATTTTAAGGTACTCATTTTTATGATGTGCCAAAATATTTATAGTAACATATTATTTATATTAAATTTAACTATTTCGTCCTTTCGAATCCCTTTTTTGCGGGAAGAAATCTTTTCCTTAAGATCTCTCCCTGCCTGCGACAGGCAGGCACTCTCCCGCATTCATATTTATTACATTTGAGTGCTCGATCGGTCGAGATGACCGCATATTTTTATCCTCTAATTACTTAACATGTTGGAGGAACAACTTTTAAATTATACTTTAACAAGAAGATAAAAATTCTCTCTCTATTTAGTTATTTTTCAACAGAAATTCAACCAACAATTTCATATTTAACAAAAATTAAATACTTAACCAGCAGTTAATTGCCGGGTTGTTTATTATTAGATATCCATGAAAGGACAATTCAAATACCATAAAACATTAATATTTTTTATTCTTCACAATAATGAGTACCTCAATTTAAAAAAGTTTATGTAAAATCCAATTTTTATGCTTTAATATCGCCTTATAATATAAATATGGAGATTAATCAGTTGTTATAATACAGATTAATTAATTACATCTTTTAAAGATTAATCTGGAACAACATTATTTAATTTCCAAATTGAAAATGATCATTACTATCTTCTATAAAATGATACCTTTTCTTTGTTACTTTTTGACGGACCAAAAAGTAACCAAAAAGTCCTCCGGCGAAATAAACTCGTCCGGCGATAGCCGGACTCAAACAGTATTTCGCCGGTTTTATAAAAATAATCGTCTTTCTACTTTCATGGGTACTCATTTTTATTATGAACCAAATTTTTTATACAAATCCCTCGAATCCTGATACATACATTTACCTGTCTCACGTCTTGCATCTTACGTTTCACTTTTGACATTTCACTGTTTTTTAAGCCCCCCTGCCCCCTCAAGGGGGATTCACTTCCCCTTTCTAAATCCCTAAACTCCTAAACTTCTAAACCACTAAACCTTGAGCTTCTAACCTCTAAACTCTACTCCCTAATCTACAATGCCTTATTCTAATATTTTCAATACCTTATATAATATTCCACGCTAAATGTAAAAAAAATATACATTTCAGCTGAAATTCCGTATAAATATCCAAAAAATTTTTTCTTTAGGCATTGATTCAACCTCATAGAACTTTTATATTTGGATGGTATTTTAGCTGAACTGAAAAGACCTATTCTCCAGAAGCTTTTCTCCGTTCTTTAATATCGAATCACTTATATTTTTAAAGGAATCAATACCGCAGGGACGGCACGAACGGTGTATTGTTAAATTATATTAACTATTTTGTACAGACATAACAGCAATATCCAGCAAACCTCACATCATCGGCAAAATCCCTTCTCCCAAAATTTTTGGCAAGAAAATTGTACCTTTATCCTCTGGCAGGAGATTTACCTTAAGGCAATAAAGGAGCGAGACCCAAATGTATTACTTCCCTTTATTGCGTACCAATTAGTATCATTTATTGTTTTTAAAATGCTTGTACAGATTGTAAAAGCTATATCCGTACTGAAGTTTATTGAATCGTAATAAGATTCAAAGATCTAAATAATTTATATTGGTATTGCATATATCATGCTCAAAAAGTTTTTAAAACTCATATATACTTTTA
>JBHLRA010000266.1:0-2563 GCA_048883045.1 Candidatus Thorarchaeota archaeon
ACTTTGCCGTCTGTAACAGTTTTAGCAAAATATTTTATATTTCCTCCTCCACCACATCCAATATCTAGAATATGGTAACTTGATTCTATTGGAAATTGTGATAAACCCCACTTTGCTAACTTCGCATGCCCTTTATTCATTCCTCTTGCTATTAGCCTTCCCAATTTACCATTAGGTTTTCTTACTTGATTTACCAGTATTTGTTTGAGATTCAATATTTTTCTCCTTTAATTAAGATCCTATTAATTTTGTAAAATTATTTAATTCCGTATAATAAACCCATAGTTTTTAATTCAGATTTTACTATTTTTGGCATTGATAGCTGGTTAACTGTTTCAATAAAATTAACCTCTTGAACATCCCATTCCTTAATTTGCTTGATTAAATCCTCGGTTAAGCCATATCTTCTCTTATTTTTAAATGTATCATGTAAAGAAAAGGTACCACCTTTTTTTAAGACACGTAGGGATTCATTGATGAGTTCTCTTTTATCTTTAGTGTCTCTTACTTCATGATATACAAAATTACTCACAATAGCATCAAATTCACCATTTTTAAAGGGTAATTTTGAAGCACTTGCCTTCTGAAATACAATTTGATCTGCCACTCCTTGACTTTTAGCATTTTCTTCACATTGCCGTTTAGAATAATTCCAAGTTTTCCCCCAATAATCAATACCACATACATACGACTCAGGGAATCTTTTTGCGAGTTCGATCGCTAAAGGTCCTGCTCCAGTTCCAACATCAAGTGCTTTTCCGTGTCCATTCCAAAGTAATTTCTGGATAACTAAATCCCAGATCTTATATTGCAATTCTTTATTATTTACTGAAAAGAAATAATAAAGATGCATCAAAAAAATGAAAGGCAAAAGCCAAATTCCAGCTAAAACCCATAAAATAATTTTTATTGAAAGACTTATTGGAAATAGAGTGGGTAGTATCAACATCAAAAATATAGCTAAAAATAAATAGATCATATTTCGAGGGACCCAATTTCCATAATCTATTGATTCCTTCATTTTTTATCACTAAAATATATTGTTTTTAATATTAATAGTATATTCTCATATTTAAATTTAGGCATACCTAATAAGTCTAATCAAAAGTTAGAGTTCAAATACAATAGAAAGCAAATCTCTAAAGTCTAGAGTCTTTATCTAATACTTTGAAGTTTTATATCCTTTTTAATATATTAAAAAGACATTATTTCTCTTTATTCCTCGTCTGCACTTCTATATCTATATTATTCAGATTTTTTAATGATTCAATCATTATAAACTTAAGATTTGGTATTATAAATCTAACAATGAATGAAACTTACATCATTGAGTATCTATAATTTACTATACTACAGAGATTAATTATTAAAAAAATTTTCATTTGAAATCAAATTTCTTTCTGTAAGTATAATATAATTCACAATTTTTCTAATATCGCATGATTTTGAAATTACTGAAGACTTATAGTCCCTAGCCACTATTTGCCCTTACATACTTAAATAGCATTGCTCCCTTGTATATTATAATAAGTTTGAAGGTGAAATTATGGAAAGAATCATAAATGAAAAAAATGGAATAATAAAGAGCCAAAAATCATTATATATTAGATTTAAAAAAGTAAATAAGTTATTTAAAATCCATTTTTCATCATTAACCATGATATTTCTTTTATCACTAGGATTTATTATTATTTGGATATACCTAATGATAACTGGACAAGCAACAACAGATCTATCTCAAAGATATGGCTTATTTGGAAATATAATGACAATTATTCTAACTGTAGCTCTTTGTATATTTATCATTCAGATAGGATTTCAGATTTATATCTTCAGTTTCTTTTTGATTAAAGGAACACGTTGTCTTAGGCAGATTAAAGGTAAAGAAGAAACAAGAACCGCTCTTTACAAAGGAATAGTCCCATATATAACGAATTTTTATACCTTTTTCAAACGTTTTTCAAAAGAAAGAACGAATTTAGTTTTATTAGTAAGGACTTTCTTATTCTTTAATTTCTTTTCAGGTTTTATCGGAATTTTTCTACTTACACGCATTTTAAATGCTGAATTTATAAATGAACCCTTTTTATTTTGTATGTTTATATTATTTATCTCAATGTTTTTTTTCTGGTTGATTAATTTGATGACTTCATTTAAAATAAAAAAAGAGATCGCCATATGGGAAAATTTATTCCCTAAGTTAGAAGAATGGGCTCAAGACTTAGAAAATTTTTCTTCTGAAAACACATTTTTTTCTAATACAGAGGAGCCCTCTTAATTGTCATTTTGGTGATGTTTGAATGAGTTCTTCAAGACGTAATAAATTCGAAATCTGGGCTGAAGTTTTAGAATTTTGTTTAAGGGAAAAGAGAACTCAAACTTGGTTATTAAGAGAAACACGTTTAAAAACAAGCGCGATAAAAGAGACTCTTCAATTTCTCTTATCTCGCAATTTAATTGTACAACTAAATGACGAGGATATTATTAAATATTGTACAACTGAACGAGGAGAAGAAGTATTAAAACGATTTTATACCTTAGTAAATGATTATTTTGATTTAAG